>RZYP01000008.1 GCA_009930275.1 Negativicutes bacterium | reverse complement strand
TGCTTCGGTGGTCTTCATTGCAGACAGCACTTTAGCCGTTTCGATAACATCTAGTCTATCACTGCCCGGCAAGTTCAAAATAACATGAGTGCAGCTATCAAAGCCGAAACTATTAATACGCTGCATCGCGTCAAGGTATTCGGCTAAAGAATGTCCTCGATCAATTTGTTGCAAGATATGATAATTTACTGTCTGGAGACCCAACTCTATGCTTATATCGACATTTTGCTCATTCTTTATTTCTGCCAGCTTGCTCAAATAATCATCACTGACGCAATCAGGTCTGGTAGCGAGGGCAATCCGCACAATGTCTTTTTCACAAGCCTGTAAAACAAAATTCTCTAACTCAGACAACGGTAGATATGTATTAGAGTAATTTTGGAAATAAGCAATAAATTTTTTTGCTTTATATTTATCGACTATATGCTCTGTATGCATATTAATCTGTTCTTTAACACTAACAGTCGCGGGCATATGCTGATAACCTGCTCCTATATCGCCACAAAAGGTGCATCCTGAAAAGCCGCAAGCGCCGTCACGATTCGGGCATGTTACCGGAATACTGATAGGTAGTTTATACACTTTTACACCATATTTGCTTTTAAGAAAATCAGAATAATTATTATATCTATTTGTCATAGAAATCATTTCCTTTAATTTCCAAGTATCGCACCTCAGTGCCGGTATAGTCTGCAAGTACGACAAAATTAACACCATTACCTTTTGAAGGATGCCAGTGAAATTCTTCAATTGCATAATATTTCCTAACTTTACGCCAAGTCGAGAAATCATATTCAGGCATATACTTTTTTACAGTATCAGCATTCCGCCAAAAATTGAGGGCAAGTTCTTTAATTTCATCAATGTTCCAGTTAAAGCTTTCTGGTCTCCACCCCGCCTGCATAAGGAAGACATCGAAGCGTAACGCCTCAATATAATCCTTTGTTCGATACGGAAATTCATCTTCAAAAAAAAGCTTCAATAACAAGGCAACGTTTCTCACATTATGACCTTCAGGATATAGATTGTTTTTATACCACCACAGGCTCAATGCAGAATAAAAGGAAAAAGCGTTGCCAGCATATTCATTTTTTATAATATAGTCTAATACATGGGAGAATTTACCAGTATTATAAGTGTGTTCAAACACGTCTTCGAAAATTTTCACAAAACGCATGTCTCTATAAGGAATGTACTTTGTCTGTAAAACTTCGTAGGGGGCCTCATTCATATAAACAATTCCATATTCTGTACATTGCTGAGATATTTTAGACCCCTTCAGTATTTTCAGAAAGCCCAACTGAAGCATATGCGGCTGCAGGCTATAAACATCATTAAATGATTTTTTAAAACTATTCATGTCTTCAAAGGGCAAACCGGCAATTAGATCCAAATGCACATGTATATTTGAAAAACTGAGTATTTTCGTGACATTGCTTGCTAAAGAAGACCAGTCATCATTTCTGTCGATAGCCGCCAAAGTAGCTACATTTGTCGTTTGAACACCAATTTCAAACTGAAACCTTCCTTTAGGAACCGCTTCGAGGAATGCCAATACTTTTTCCGAAAGCAAATCAGCCTTAATTTCAAAGTGAAAAACAGATTCCGTATCCTTGGCTGCTAAGTGTCTCATAATTGGTAAATAATAATCCTCATCCAAATTATAGGTACGGTCGACAAATTTTATCAACGGAGCCTTGGCCGCCACAAATCGGTCAAGTTCCTGAATAACCTTGGCTAACGGTTTTCTCCTGACACTATGGGAAATACCAGAAAGACAATACGAACAGCGGAAAGGACAGCCACGTGTACACTCGTAATAAACAATTTTATGATTTTTCGAAAAAGCATCGATATCATCATAAGAAAACGGCAACACTGCCAAATCTTTGACTACACTCAAATTACCTGAATTTCTTATATTGCCTTCAGCATCACGCCAGGCAACACTTTCGGTGGTAATGTTCCCATCACGCTCAATATCTGCCAGAAGTGAAGCAAAAGCTTCCTCCCCTTCACCCTGAATTATGAAATTCACGTCAGGGCACTCCACAAAGACCTCTTCAGCCGCGAACGAAACCTCCGGCCCGCCTAAAATAATTATTTTTTTGGGGCAAACCTTACGAATAAGACTAACCAATGAATAGACATAATTTTTATTCCAGATATGTACATCAATACCAATAATGTCAGGCTCATAAGAAGTTATCTCTGCCAAAGCAGCAAGTAATGGTGTTTGTATCGTCTCTTCACATAATTCTATATCGAAGCCTTTTTCTTTACAAAAACCTTGTATGGAACGTATTCCCAACGATGTGTGGATATATTTGCTGTTAACAGCAATTAATAGTGTTCGCATTATGTTACCTTCCTAACCAATTTTTAGCTTTTCTCTGTGCTATAATAATATTATTCTCATATGATTTTTGCAAGGAGTGACACGAATATGACTAAATCAGCAATACCTCGGCATGGCTGCGACGTGCCGCGTAAAGATGTGCCCTCAAAATACAAGTGGCGCGTAAAAGATATTTTTGACAACCTTGAGGACTGGGGAGATGCTTGTCTGGCACTGAAGCAAGGCATCAAAAACTTCGAAAAATATAAAGGCTATCTACACAACCCGCAAAATCTTTCCGAGTGCCTTGCCGAGCGTGATCGATTATCTCAATGTGTTGAAAAAATATACGCTTATGCACGATTACAACGTGATACAGACAATTCAGACCAAAATTACCAGGAACTGGTCGGAAACGCCGAAGTTCTTGCGGCAGACTTTTCCAATGCGGTATCCTTTATTGAACCGGAAATTCTTTCTATTCCCAATCTTTCATTAAACAATTTGGTAACTGTCCATCCTGCGCTGCAAGAATACAGCCATTATTTGGATGACCTTATGCGCAAGTCTCCTCATGTTCTGCCAGCACGCGAAGAAGCAATTCTTTCCAGAAGCAAGCTGGCAACAGGCTCAGCAGAAAATATATTCAGAATACTCACCGGGGCAGACATTACCTTCCCCACTGTTTGCGATAGTAATGGTGAAAAACACGCAGTAAGTGAAGGTAGTTATCTTTTAAACATGACCGCTAAAGATAGAACCCTGAGAGAGAACACCTTCAAAAGCCTCATGGGCAAATACGCTGAGTATCGCAATACTCTGGCCGCTTCTCTCGCTGGTAACTGCCGCAGTTCCAATTTTTATGCCACAGCGCACAATTACCCTGATACCTTAACTGCAAGCTTGTCTGAAGATAATATTCCTGTAAGCTTATATGAAACGCTAATTGAAACTATACACAATAATCTGGCACCTTTGCACGAATATATCGCTTTTAAAAAAGAAAAACTCTCTGTTAGCGAATTTCACGCTTTTGACATGTACGTACCGTTGTCAACTGAAACCAATGTTTTTTTTGGCTACACTTACCCTGAGGCCTGCACAATCGTACAAGAAGCTTTAATGCCTCTTGGCGATGCTTATTGTTCTAAGCTGGCAGAAGGTTTTTCCTCAAATTGGATTGACATCTATGAGAACAAAGGCAAACGTTCAGGTGCCTATTCGTGGGGATTATACGGGGTGCATCCATTTGTTCTGCTCAACTATCAGCCGCGTTACAATAGTGTATCTACCATCGCCCATGAAATGGGGCATGCTATGCACAGCTATCTCAGCAGCCAGACACAAACCTATATCAATGCAGATTATTCCATCTTTTGTGCGGAAGTAGCTTCTACTACAAACGAAATCTTACTTTTGGAATATATGCTTGCCAAAGCTAGCGATGAGCAAAAAATCTACTTGCTCAATCAATTTTTAGAAAATATTCGTACAACTGTATATCGCCAAGTCCAGTTTGCGGAATTCGAAAAAAGAATACATGCAGAAATAAGTTCCGGCAGAACTCTTGTTGCCAACAAACTCGAAGAATTGTGGCTTGCGCTCAACCAAAAATATTATGGAGCAGCCTTGACGCTTGATAGTGAACTCGGTGCGGAATGGTCACGTATTCCACACTTCTATACACCTTTTTATGTTTACAAATATGCAACCGGTTATTCCGCGTCCTTCACTTTTGCTGATTTAATTCTACAAAACAAACCTGGTGCAAAAGAAAAGTATTTGAATTTTCTCGCCTCCGGCGGGAGCAATTACTCACTTACACTGTTAAAAAATGCCGGTGTAGACTTGAACACCCCAGTGCCTGTAGAGTCTACCCTGAAAAAATTTGCAGAAAAATTGGCTCAATTAAAAAAGCTTCTTTAGGTCTAATAATAAAAATGTATTTTGCATTTAAAATATATTTTTGAAACAATAATCAACATATAAAAGGGAGGAAGCACTACGCACCTAAAAGGTGAGTGCATCCTCCCTAATTTATTTTAATCATAACTTCAAAATTTTAATGACAATATCTTTCATATCATTCTTTTCAATCTGCATCTCATGCACAATAGGCTGATTTTCGAGCTCTGCGAGCTTTTTGGGTACAGATGTTCCGCTTATTTCTGACAAAAGACGTAAGGCTTCAAACACTTCTAAGTCCTTCGACAATACCTCTGGTTTAATTGCTTCCAAAACGGAAGTATTAAACTTGTAAGGGCTAGCAGTAGATAAAACAATACAGTATCTGTCATCTGAAGATAGCATTCTGTATTTTTCACAGGCTCTCCACGCCACTGCGGTGTGCGGATCAAGCAAATAATTTCTATCTCTGAAAACATTACAAATTGTTTCCTTAGTTTCTATTTCATCTACCCATGTGCCAAAAAACATTTTTTGAATCTTAGCAAGAACTTTGCCGCCAACATCGTAAAAACCGTTTTCTTTGAGTTCTTTCATCCATGTTGCGACTTTCCCTGCGTCCTCCTCAGTGATTTGGTACAAGAGACGTTCCAGATTGCTGGAAACGAGAATATCCATGGAAGGTGAAATCGTCTTATGGAATTCCCGTCGACGGTCATACTTGCCTGAATTTAGAAAAACTGACAAGACATTATTGGTATTCGAAGCACAAATCAAGCGGTGAACAGGCAACCCCATACACTTTGCATAGTACCCGGCTAAAATGTCCCCAAAATTTCCTGTAGGCACTGAGAAATTTATTTCTTCACCTGCGTTAATGTGCCCATCTCTGACAGCATCGGCGTATGCGCTAAAATAATAGACAATCTGCGGTGCCAGACGTCCCCAGTTGATGGAATTTGCTGAAGAGAAAGCATATCCTTTTCCCTTCAAATTTTCCATGAGTTCCTCGTCCGCAAATATCTCTTTGACGCCTGTCTGTGCATCATCAAAATTTCCATGAACAGCAATGACGCTGACATTTTGGCCTTTTTGCGTAATCATTTGCTGTCTTTGGATATCGCTTACACCATCATCCGGATAAAAGACAATAATCTGAGTACCTTTCACATTCGCAAAACCTTCCAAGGCAGCTTTTCCGGTGTCCCCCGATGTAGCAACAAGAATAACTATATTATTTTGTTCGCCGGTTTTTTCAATAGCCTTCATCAAAAGATGCGGCAATAATTGCAACGCCATATCCTTAAAAGCAGATGTCGGACCATGCCAAAGCTCAAGAATGCCGACATTATCTTTAACCTGTTTTAATGGAGCTGCAAACCCGCCAAATCTATCCTCCGCATAAGCAGCTGAAGTACATGCCAACAACTCTTCTTCAGTGTAATCCGTCAAAAATAATGAAAGAATCTTCGCCGCACGTTCTGCATAGGGTAATTCGCTCATTGCAATAATCTCTTCTAAAGGAATTGTCGCAAACTTCTGAGGTACAAACAAACCACCGTCATCAGCGAGTCCTCGACTAATTGCATGCGCGGAACAAACCATTTCGGTTTGGCCACGAGTACTTGTATATAACATTGCTAACATACCTACTTTCTAATCATGGTTAATAGCATTTCTATGATAGCACATTGAAATAAAGACTGCAATAAAAGCGAACTCAACCTATATAGTCAAAGGAGCAATTCTAGCCCCGGTTGCATTTTTTAAATCGGGCGGAGAAATTATTATCTGCAAGCCTCTTTGCCCAGCGCTAATTGATATTTCAGCCCAGCTGTTGGCCGTCTCGTCCAAAAACACGGGATAGGCCTTCTTGGCTCCCAGAGGCGATACTCCCCCACGAATATAGCCCGTTAATGGCAACACTTCCTTTAATGGAACCAGTTCCGCTCTTTTGTTACCGCTTTCTCTGGCAAGAGCCTTCAAGTCCAACTCATGGTCGCCTGGAATGCATGCGAAAATTATGCCCGATTTATCACCACGAACACAAAGGGTTTTAAAAACTTGCGAACATGGGATCCCAACAGACTCAGCAACATGAACCGCATCCAAATTATTCTCATCAACCTCATATTCAAGCAAGCTATATTTAATTTTCAGATTATCTAAAATGCGCGAAGCATTTGTTTTCTTTATTTTCATTGTCTACTCCTTGTTCTCCTAAGTATTGAGATAGTAATAACTAATGTATTTTGTTATAATGATTATCATATCATCTTAATATGAATGTTAAAAGTATAGGTTTCTAAAGTTATTATTTAATGTCTAAAATGTTGAGACCTATTTTTTGCTATAAAAACTTTATATTTACAATTTAAAAGAGGTGTAATACACGTATGACGGTAAGGTTAGCATG
Organism: Negativicutes bacterium; assembly: GCA_009930275.1. The sequence goes on along the minus strand of RZYP01000008.1, from coordinate 39,025 downwards.
TGCACAGATTGAAGTTATTCCGGGAAGACCTGATATCAACTTTGCCACTATAATCAATGCTACTGAAAAGGCAAAAAGCGAACATATTGATATCCTGATCCTGCCAGAATTAGCTATACCAGGCTACTTTTTGGGGGATTTATGGGAACAGCCTGCCTTCCTTGAAGACTGTCAGACCTATGGTAATAAAATAATTGCCGCATCTGAAAATATCTGCATAATATTCGGCAATGTGGCTGTCGATAATGCCAAATTTAATGAAGATGGACGAATGCGCAAATATAATGCAGCATTCGTTGCCCAAGATGGCAAATTGCTTAAAGGCGCTTTGCCCTATCCCTTCCTGATAAAGAGTTCTTTACCAAACTACCGGGAGTTTGATGACAGTCGTTATTTTCATAGTCTAAGAAAATTACCACAGGAATTGTCCACAACAATCGACGAACTGGTGAAACCAATTATGGTGACCATTCGCAACGAAACTTTAAATCTAGGAATAATGCTTTGCGAAGATGGCTGGACTACAAACTATTTGGTTAATATTCCTAAACTGCTCGCCAAAAACGGGGCAGACATACTTTTTAATATTTCTTGTTCGCCGTTTTCCCTGCATAAGAATCAGAAAAGACACAGAGTTTTTGGTGAACAAGCAAAAACTTGTTTTCTTCCTTTACTTTACTGCAATAATGTGGGTGTCCAAAACAATGGAAAAAATGTTTTTACCTTTGATGGCTGCAGTTGTGCCTACCAAAATAACGGTGAACTTTTAACTGATGCCCCAGCATATAAAGAATATTTTCTAATAACAGCCTTTGATACCAATACTAAGCTTTTAACGGCTGAAACTACAGTTCACGATACTTGCAGCGAAATAACAGAGATTTATCTAGCCATTAGATACGGAGTGAAAAGATTCCTGCAACAAATTGGTATTAGCAAAATGACCATTGGTGTGTCAGGAGGTATCGATTCAGCTGTAACTGCGGCATTTTATGTTGATATACTTGGACCGGATAATGTGCTGTTGGTAAATATGCCCTCCATTTATAATTCTCCTTTAACTAAGAATTTAGCTCTTATGCTCGCCGAATCTTTAAAATGCAATTATTGTATTATGCCTATTCAAGAAAGCGTTGATCACACAAACGCGCAATTAACCCAAACACCTATCCATAATTATTATTCAAACACAACTTTTTCTCTTGAACTATCTTACCTCGCACGTGAGAATATTCAAGCACGGGACCGTACACGTTTACTGGCTGCATTAGCTTCGTCTTTTGGCGGGGGCTTTTCCTGCAACTCCAATAAAGCAGAAATTACAGTCGGATATGCAACGTTTTATGGTGATTTGACCGGTGTTTTGGCAATGATTGGTGACTTATGGAAAAATCAGGTTTATGAACTTGGTCGCTACCTCAATGATAAAATATTTAACCAAAAGGTTATCCCTGAAGAAATATTCAAAATCTCACCAAGCGCTGAATTGTCTGCAGAGCAAATGGTCGGTGTTGGTGGTGACCCTATGATTTACGAATACCATGATTTTTTGTTCAGAGCTTTCGTCGAGAGATGGGATAAAGCTTCTCCCAGTGATATACTGCGTTGGTATATGGAAGAAACTTTGGAAGAAATCATTGGCTGCCAACAAGGGACTATCAAGAAATACTTCCCAACAAATAAAGCATTCATCGACGACTTGGAGCGCTGGTGGAAACTTTTCAGCGGCTTTGCCGTAGCAAAAAGGATTCAGGCACCGCCGATTATCAGCCTTAGCCGCCGCGCCTATGGTTATGACCATCGAGAAGCGCAGCTAATGCCTTATTTTTCTATCGAGTACCAATGTTTAAAGAAAAACCTTTTAGGTAATTAAATATCGTAAATTAAAACGCCTGCATAGTCAACCTCACTGGATGGTTGGCTGCCAGGCGTTTTTTCTGCGCAAATATTTTAACAAAAATAAAACAAAATAATAAAAGGTCTTGCTGCTAATTTATCCTATTATGCTATAATCATTTTGAGAGGATGTGATCATTTTGAATAACGTATTAACAATCGCAGAACTGCAATACTTGGACGTTTTACTAAAAAACATAACCTACAGAGCAAAGAGTAAAAAGATTCTTCGTCTAGTCATCAAGGATGGATCATTATTGTTAACAGGTGATTTCTTCTTATATAAAAAACATTCACCAATAAAGTTGACTGCACATTTAGGTGAGATTGAAGAAGACTCCCTCCATTCATTTCCTTTTAAAGCTGTTAAGGAGATTCTTCAACCTTACGATGAACAAAGCGGTACAACTAATTCTGCTATACTTGCCGTCGCAAATCCTTCTGTCTTAATGGAAACAATTCTAAATTGCAACGTCCCCTCGCTCGTCAAAAATATACCTTGGGAAAATACTACAGGTGAAGATCGTAATTTCCCCCCGTTTTTGTATTATCCCGAATTTTTGAACCAAATTGACTTTAACGCGCTGCCCTTTTATGTTTTAGATGCACATAAGTCTTATGAAGTTGTTTCCCTCGTTTCTATCGATTCATAAAATTCAAATCAAATCATTAAATTTCATTTTACAGGTATTTTAAAGCGCTGGCGGATGTTAAGACATTTGCCAGTGCTTTTTTGCTTTCAACAGGCTGCTTAACTACGATATTTTCTCTATAAAAAATCCCTATACTTTGAATTAACAAAGGCCCTTTCACATATTTCTTTATTTCTTTTAAATGCGTCTGCATAAGCTTTTCTGCGCCATTTTTGCAAATCTTTTCCAACCTCGGTGCCATCATAAGGTGAATATAATATGTTGCTCGGATATTGCGAAGTAAATTGCTTAAGTGCTCTTTCTTTATCTTTTCCCTCTAATCCTGTCGCAAAATAGCGATGCAGTCCAGACAAAAATAGCACTATCATTAATAAAATAGACACAATCGCCAAAAAATAATTGCCGATAACAACTGCATAAATGATTTCCAATACCAAAAACACGATGCTGTTTGAAATAAATAATGATAATTGTCTGCAAGTTTCTAAGGCACATTCACCTATAAATACTCCGGCTGCGGAAACTAACAAATTTACCTGAAGCTCATTAAGACTATCCGGAAATTCTGCGACTATTTTCTTAGCGACTATTATGCAGTGTTGTTTTTTTGTATATACAACAGTCAATCCTATAATAACAAAAAAAGGAATAAAATAGTCCCAAACATTTTCAAATAGCAGGAAATAATCCATAATAATAAAAGGCAAAAGAGAAATTAATAGAATATATACTATAGTCATTATTTTCATCCCCTCACGTCTTATTCAGAAAAAAATCAAATATGTTTGTTTTTTCAATAATTATTATTTTACACGGAATAATCACCTGTTACCATAATGCGGCAATCTTGCTTTTTCATCGTACAATCTTTGTTTTGTATTTGTCCACCTATTTACTGATATAGCCTTTTTTTTACCAAAAAATTACTATTTCCTTTTTAGGGCATGAAAAAGAACCATGTTGAAAAAGCATGGTTCTAGGAGAAAAGTATTTATTGAAACCCAAAAGACCTGCGTTATTAACTGAATCATGTATTTTAAACATAGTTTGTGGTTGCTTATCTGTAGGCTTTGATTATCTTTAACCTTGAGAAATAGTTCTTAATTCTATCGCTTCAGCAATGTGGACACCCGTGATTACTTCTTTTTGATCTAAATCGGCAATTGTTTGCGCAACTTTTATTATTCTGTCATGACTACGTGCGCTAAGACCCAAACTTGCAAAATATTTTTCAAGCAGTTGTTCCGCCTGAACTGTCAGGTGACATTGCTTTCTAATTTCCCGGCGCCCCATTTCTGCATTACAGTGAAGCTTTGTACCTTTAAGCCTGGCAAGCTGCAGTTCTCTTGCGGCTATAACTCTTTTTCTGATTGTCTGGGAGCTTTCAGATGGCATGGTACATTTCATGTCTTGGTAATTAAGACGTGGAACATGAACCTGAATATCTATGCGGTCCAACAATGGACCCGAAATCTTTTTATGATAACGTTCAATATCACCGAGTCGGCAAGTACATTGATGTACGCCATCGTTTTCACCATAAAAACCGCAGGGACAAGGATTTTCCGCTGATACAAGAATAAACATTGCAGGAAAAGAAAGAGAAGCTTGCACGCGACTTATTGTAACAAATCCGTCTTCCAAAGGCTGACGCAGTACCTCAAGGGCCATCCGGGAAAACTCTGGTAATTCATCAAGAAATAATACTCCGTTATGGCTTAATGTTACTTCTCCTGGTCTCGGGACGCTTCCGCCTCCAATAAGGGCGTTATGTGATATTGTATGATGCGGACTTCTGAACGGTCTTTCTAAAATCAAGCCCTGTCTCCTGTTTAAAAGCCCAGCAATGCTGTAAATCTTAGTTACCTCCAAAGCCTCATCATCAGTCATAGGCGGCAGAATGGTAGGCAGCCTCCTGGCAAGCATGGTCTTACCAGCGCCTGGGGCACCAACCAAGCGGACATTGTGACCACCTGCTGCAGCAATTTCAAGGGCGCGCTTGGCAACATACTGCCCCTGCACATCAGAAAAGTCAACATCGTAGCTGCTAAAACTTTCGACGCCTATTTTTCTTTTTGGTAACTCTTTAAGTACTTCTTCACCTTCAAGATGTTTCACTAGCTGTTCCAATGATTTAGGTGCAAAAACATTAATGCCGTCAACCAGTTCACCTTCAGAAGCATTGCTTTCCGGAATAAAGATTTCCTTTTTCCCCGCTTCTTTCGCCTTAATTATCATTGGGAGGATACCGCTTACCCCTCTGATAATGCCATCAAGAGCCAACTCACCAACAAAATTTTTGTCACAAATAGCGTCTGTAGGTAATTGCCCACTACTGCATAATATTCCAACCGCAATAGGCAAATCTAGCCCCGAGCCGTCTTTTTTTAAGTCGGCCGGAGCTAGATTAACTGTTATTCGTGTCGTAGGAAACTTAAATCCTGAATTTTTTAAAGCAGCCCGTACCCTTTCTCTTGACTCTCTGACTGCCGTATCAGGCAGTCCTACAAGTTCAAATGCAGGCATGCCATTTGAAATATCAACTTCTACTATAATTTCTTCACCATTAATACCACATGTAGTTTCGCCAAAGGTCTTTGCATACATGTTATTCGCCACCTATTATGTATTAAAAACTATTGGGAATATGATTTATTATGACATTCCCATTCTGAACAATTATTTCAACAACATCGAATCTAAATTTTTCATAATATTTACCAGACGCACTTAGAAAATCAAGTGCTGTCTTGTGTATTTTTGTCTGTTTAACTTTAGTTACAGATTCTGCCGGCGTACCATATTTATAACTTCTACGTGACTTTACCTCAACAAACACTAATTCGCAATTCTTGCAGGCAACAATATCAATTTCACCAAACTTGCAACGATAATTTCTGTCAATAATATCGTAGCCTTTTGTTTTCAGATAGCTGCATGCTTCGTTCTCACCCCACTGACCAAAACTTGCCCTGGCATGCACGATGATCGCTTCCTTTCATTAAAGTAACTTCACTTTATCCTGAAAATCTTGCTTTCACAATCAACCTCTGTGGGGATATTATCTTTAAGCATGCTTTTAACCGGTTCATAAGTTCGGCGATGCCAGCGCGTAACCCCATATTTGGCAATTGCTTCCATATGTTTCGGACTGCCATAACCTTTATTTGCGGCAAAGCCATATTCCGGATATGCTTGGTCTAAATCAAGCATTATTCTATCCCTTGTGACTTTAGCAATAATTGAAGCTGCCGCAATGGTAGCACTTAAAGCATCACCGTGAATCAAAGAAATAGTTTTCATATCATCAATCTGCACCGGCATAGCATCAGCAAGTACAACCTCCGGTTTTGGCCGTAAAAAAGATATGCTGGCTTCCATGCCTAATTTAGCGGCCTGATAAATATTATATCTATCAATGTCAGCTACAGATACTATATTAACTGCAATCGACAATGCTTTTATGCAAATCTCATCATAAATAAGGTCTCTCTTTTTGGCCGACAATTGTTTTGAATCATTCAGCCCGCTTATAAAAATATCATTTGGCAATAAAACAGCCGCAATAACCATCGGTCCTGCTAAAGGTCCGCGGCCAGCCTCATCAGTACCACCGACGAAATTTATTCCTTGCTGCCAATACTGTTTTTCATACGTTAGCATTTTGCTAAACCGCTCTGTCTCTTTCTTTTTTTCTTTTATTTGATTTAAGTATGACGAATATAGTTTTTGTACACCAATCCGTTCGTCTTTTTCAATAATATTCAGTTGTTCCTCTGTTGGTTCTTGCCTAAGCAAACCTCTAATTTCCTCTATTTTCATAATATCACCTCATAAAAAAACAGGGCCATAATGGTCCTGTTCTATTTTCTGTCCGGATTGTCCAGTGTAAAGCGCCCCAAACGTCCGGTTCGGAAATCTCGCAACACCAACTGAATTACTTTATCAATATCTAACGTCCCGCCAGCTTTAAGACAGCCACGTGCAACAGCAATTTTAGCAAACACATCTTCTACTGTGTCAGTAGCACTGACTTCAATGGCATATTTTGCAGCCAAATCACCAGGATAATAAGTTTTTAGGCGTTCAACTAAAATCATAACTGCTTGTTCCCTGTCAAAAACATCTTCTTTGATGGCACCTGTCACTGCCAAGCAAAAACCAATTTCTGGGTCATCAAATTTCGGCCATAACACCCCTGGCGTATCCAATAGTTCCAGTCCCTTGGCTATAGTAATCCATTGCTGTCCGCGAGTAACTCCAGGCCTGTCAGCAGCAACAACTTTATTTTTGCCTACCAAGCGGTTTATCAGTGTCGACTTGCCAACATTAGGAACACCCACAATCATAACACGGATAGGACGGTTTTTAACGCCTTTTTTTGCCCATTTTTCATTTACGGGTTTGGCTATCTCCTGCAAGGCATTTATTAACTGTTTTACGCCTTGACCAGTGGCACAGTCAATTTTAACGACTGCAAGACCGTTATTTTTTAAAAGCTGCATCCAAATATCAGTTTTAGCCGGGTCTGCCATATCAACCTTGTTTAGCGCAACAAGTTTTGGCTTATTTCCAAGCATCTCTAGCAACATCGGATTCGTGCTGGAACGAGGAATCCTGGCATCCAGCATTTCAATAACTACGTCAACCAGTTTCAACTGGGTTTCCATCATCCGTTTTGCCTTCGTCATATGACCAGGAAACCACTGAATCTTAAAATCCATAGTTATTCCCTCCCGCTCGCCTACTTATCAAGGCAATGTCCTGCCTTTTTCAAAAGGCCAAAAAATAACGCTCGCTTTTCCCTTCACGAGTTTCAGCGGCACAAAGCCTACATCGCTATATCTGCTGTCTTCCGAATTATTCCGATTATCACCTAAAACAAAAATATGGTCCTTAGGGACAACTGATTTTCGGTAAGTACTGTGATTCGGTTCCTTTATGTAGGTTTCCTTCTTATGCACCCCATTAACATAGACCTGACCATCGCGAATCTCTATGGTATCGCCACCAACCGCGATTACGCGCTTAATGAAGTCACGGCTCTCATCCATTGGGTATTTAAAAACTATTATCTCATCCTTTTTAGGGTCTGATACAAAGTAAATGAATTTATTGACCAATAAGCGTTCGCCGTTTTCCAGTGTAGGGAGCATGGAAGGACCAGACACCATATACGGTTCTACAACAAAAGTTCTGATACAAAAAGCCAATACAACCGCAATTATGATAGAGTATAACCAATCACTTGCAACATCCTGCCAAGTATTCTCAGGTTTTTTCTGCATGGTTACAGCTCCTTTCAATAGTATACTGAATGAATTTATCTTTATAAAATAGCAAAAGGGACTGATAAACAGTCCCTTTTAGATTCCGATTAACGCCTTTCTCTAATACGAGCTGCTTTACCGGTAAGTTTACGCAAATAATAAAGTTTTGCTCTGCGAACAATACCGCGACGAGCAACTTCAATCTTTTCCAGTCTTGGTGAGTGAAGTGGGAAAGTTCTTTCAACGCCAACGCCGGAAGAAATACGACGTACCGTAAACATTTCACGCACACCACCGCCGCTGCGAGCGATGACAACTCCTTCAAACAACTGAATACGTTCTCTGGTGCCTTCAACAACTTTTACAAAAACTTTTACAGTGTCACCCGCACGAAATTCGGGGATGTCGGAACGAAGTTGTTCTTGTTCCAATACTTCAATAATGTTCATAATTTCCTCCTCAATATCATAGACGTTCATGTATGATCGATATCAACAGCGGACCGTCCGTCTTACATACGCATGTATTATATCACAAAGGATATATCATAGCAACACTATTTTAGCCACCATTGCTCTCCGGCAATACGATCTAAAATAATAGCGGCCGCAGATCTGACGCACAGATGATTATAATCGCCGGTACCATAAACAGGCTCCAAAATATAATCGAAACTATTCATAACACTTTTTTCTATGCCAAACCCGGTACCAAACAACAGCAGGATAGGTTGTGATCCCTCTGACAGAAGATTGCGGACATGACTATACGTAACGGTGTTATCGTACTTTCTAGCGTCAGTAGTAATGGTCAGAGGCCTTATTCCTTCCATCTCTGTTATAGTCTCAATTGCTTTATCTATACCTGGTAGATATTCAACTCGCTCCAAAGCATTACTCCGGTCAGGGTTATATACTTGTCCGAAACCATTTTGCCAATAATCTGTAATTTTTTTGATAATTTTTGCTTGCTCTTCCAAGGGGTGAATTAAAAAATATCGTTTAACATCGTAAGTCCGCGCAGTACGGGAAATATCATGAATGTCAAAATTTGTAACAGCAGTAGCAATAACTTTCATGTTTTTGTTGTAAATGGGATAGTGCACCAAGCCGAGGTATAAGTTAGCCATTTTCTTCACCTTTAATTTCCTTGATAACAGATAACAATAATCTGCCGTCATCAGCATGCAACTTGGCCTTGGAAAGCAAATCCGGGCGAAATTTATAAGTTGCGCGCAAAGACTCTTTTCTTCGCCACTCCTTAATCAAGGCATGATTTCCACTGCGCAGTACCTGCGGAACTTGCATACCGTCAAAAGAAATCGGCCGGGTATATTGCGGATATTCTAACAAACCGTCACTGAACGACTCTTCAAAAGCGCTTTGTTCTTTACCTAAAACGCCTGGAATATAGCGGGCAACAGCATCCATCAAGACTAGAGCAGGCAACTCACCACCGGTTAATACATAATCACCTATTGAAACTCTCTCATCAACCCAGCTAAAAATTCTTTCATCAAAGCCTTCATAGTGTCCACAAAGTAGAATTAAATCCTGTGCCGCATGCGCATAATTTTCCACAAAACTTTGGTTTAAAGTTTTGCCACTTGGACAAAGGGCAATAACTCTTGCATTGGGCAAGGTGTTCTTAGCTTCCTTCAGTGCTGCCACAAAAGGCTCTGCCTTCAATACCATGCCTGCACCGCCGCCAAAGGGTGTATCGTCTACAGTCCTATGTTTGTCAACGGTAAAATCACGTGGATTTATACAAGAAACTTCCAATAGATTTTGCTGGATAGCTCTCTTCAGAATACTGAAACCAGTTGCCTGTTCGACAAATTCTGGAAACAAGGTAATAAAAAGAAACTTCACTTCTACTCAGCCCATTCCGGCAGTTTTACCAAAATACTTTTTTCTGCCATGTTAATTTCTTTTATATTGGCTTTCAAAGCCGGAACTAATATTTCGCCACCATCAATTTTCTTGACAACAAAAACATCATTGCTGCCCGTAGCCAGGACATCATTCAACTTGCCAAGCATCAGGCCTTCTTCATTAAAAACAGAGAATCCGATTAAATCCGAAACATAAAATTGATCTTCTTTTAATGGCGGCAAATCAACACTATCAATAAGGACCTTCTTGCCTTTAAGCATTTCTGCCTCGTCCATCGTGTTAACTTCTTTAGCTTTAACTAAAAAGACATTTTTATGGAAGCGAGCGGCTATAAGCGATAACTTACGGCCATCTTCTAAAAATAAATACTCTAATCTGGAGAACATATCAGGATTTTCGGTCAACGGTATTATACGAAATTCGCCCCGCACACCATGCGGGGCGACAATGGCACCAATTACAACTCTTTTTTCCAAAATACTATGCTCTGAAGGCAACAATTTTGCCGTCTTCCGTCACAATTTCGGCACCCATAAGTTTATCAATGTCAGTACCGATTTCTAGTTCAACAGTTCTTTCAAGTTGACCATGACCAACTTCAGCGCCATATTCCAGTTTTTCTGCTCTTTTGAGCTTGGCCTCAGCCTCTTGTTTTGCTGCAAAACGTTTTGAACGCTCTACGTCAATTTGCTCTTTCAAAGCTGGAATTAAGCTCTCATCCTGATTCTCTTGTTCATTCAAAGCGCGCTTAGCTGTAAATTCGAATTGTTCCAGATCCAGATTAATTTGTTGTATTCTTTTTTGGAGGTCTCCAATAATTTTCGTTTTTAAAGTCTCTGTAACTTTTGCCTTGATCGCAACCGGCATTCTTACGGTCATTTTATCCATTATGTTAAACCATCCTTTTTAAACAATCTCAACGACGACTTTGACATTTTCACGCGTCGCAACTGCTTTCAAGACAACACGGATTGCTTTTGCAATACGACCTTGCTTGCCAATAACTTTTCCCATATCCTCAGGAGCAACATGGAGGCGAAGCACCGTTGAAGTACCGGTTGTTTCCTCCTCCACGACCACTGCTGACGGATTATTCACTAGAGACTTGGCCATGATTTCTACCAATTCTTTCATGTCAATCACGCCTCACTTTTTTTAGCTTTTGCTGCTGCATGCTTTGCAATGATACCATCTTTGCTGAATAAAGATTTTACAGTATCAGTAGGTTGTGCTCCTTTGGACATCCAATCCAAAGCTTTTTCCTCGTCGATTTTCACGACTGCAGGCTGCACTGTGGAATCATAATAACCGATGCTTTCAATAAAGCGACCGTCGCGCGGTGCACGAGAATCAGCTACGACAATACGAAAGAAAGGGTTCTTTTTAGCACCCATACGTTTTAAACGAATCTTAACTGCCATTTTAATTTCACCTCCTTAAATAACTTGAAAAATAATATTATTGCATAAAAGGCAGCTTAAAAGCACCTTTTGAGGCAAACTTATTCATTCCTTTGAGTTTTTTCATCATTAGTTTACTCTGCTCGAAATTTTTAAGGAGCTTATTGACATCCTGCACTCTCATACCTGATCCGGAGGCAATTCGCTTACGCCGACTTCCATTTATAATGTTAGGGTGTCTGCGTTCGGACGGTGTCATAGAGCGTATAATTGCTTCGACACGAGCCATTTCCTTCTCATCAACATTAGCATCCTTAAGCTTTTGACTTATATTCCCCATTCCCGGAAGCATACCAAGTATTGATTCCAGGGATCCTAATTTTTTAACTTGTTGCATCTGCTCCAAGAATTCTTCCAAAGTGAACTCTTCTTTTCGCATCTTTTTTTCAAGTCTTGCTGCATCTTCAGCATTAAAAACTGATTGAGCCTTTTCGATAAGTGACAAGACGTCACCCATGCCTAAAATCCGCGAAGCCATGCGATCTGGATGAAAAGTTTCCAGTGCGTCAAGTTTTTCACCAACGCCGACAAATTTCACCGGGCATCCCGTAACTGCCTTAACTGATAATACGGCACCGCCGCGCGCATCACCGTCTAATTTTGTAACAATAAGTCCGTCAATGCCAAGATCATTATTGAAGGCTTCGGCAACCACCACAGCGTCCTGACCCGTCATTGCATCGACAACCAACAATATCTCATGCGGTTTTACCGTTTTTTTAATGTCTTGCAGTTCACCCATCAGCTCTTCGTTAATATGTAAACGACCGGCAGTATCTATAATGACTGTATCGCATGCCAGGGAAAAAGCCTTGCTCATTGCTTGTTTGGCAATTTCCACCGGTGAAACCTTATCGCCAAGCGTAAATACCGGCATGTTCAATTGCTCGCCCAAGACCTGCAATTGTTTGATTGCTGCAGGACGGTAAACATCACCTGCTACCAGCAATGGTTTTTTGCCATTCTTACGCAAATGATTGGCTAATTTGCCAGCGGTTGTTGTCTTACCAGCGCCCTGAAGACCAACTAACATAATTACAGTTGGCGGCTTCGAGGCAACTGTTAACTTACTTTGCGTTCCACCCAATAAATCAGTAAGTTCTTCATTAACTATCTTAATAATAAATTGACCAGGCGTTAGACTTGCTTGTACTTCCTGACCCATCGCCCGCTCTTTTATTCTGGCAACAAAGTCTTTTACGACTTTAAAATTAACGTCAGCCTCCAAAAGAGCCATACGAACTTCCCGTAATGTTTCCTTCAAATCATCCTCAGTAATTTTTTGGCTGCCGCGTATTTTCTTTATCACGCTTTGTAATCTATCTGACAAACTTTCAAATGCCATATTATGCCCTGCCTTTGTCGCTTAACTCTCGCAATATTGTTTGTACTAACTCCAAATTTGCATCATTGCTCTTATCGTTAATATAGTCACTCAACAATTCTTCGGCATGAAGAATTAGTTCATTGTTCTCCTGATTCCGCGCAAAAAGTTTTAGCCGGCTCTCATACTTTTCCAGAAGTTGCTCAGCTCTTCGCAACAAGTCATAAATGGCCTGGCGAGAAACGCTATATTCATCAGCAATTTCTGAAAGAGACAAATCATTGTAAAAATGCATTTCCATGCACTTCTGCTGCCTATCTGTCAGAAGACCACCATAAATATCATATAAGCGCACAAGGCGCATTCTCTGTTCAAACCCTACATCTTCCGGCATCTTTTCACCAATAATAAAAATATTTCTAACAGATGCTATTGTACAACAAAGGAAATTTGTTGTCAAGCTTTTTTACTTGTCACCACTTATTAGCTGTTAAATAAGGCTTCAACAAACTTATCTGGTTCAAAAGGTCGGAAATCCATGATGCTTTCGCCAACACCAATCCATTTTACCGACAAACCTAATTCTTCTTTTATCGCTATTATTACTCCACCTTTTGCAGTTCCGTCAAGCTTCGTCAAAACAACGCCTGTTACATTTGTAGTTTCAGTAAATATTTTGGCCTGGGTAATGGCGTTCTGCCCTGTAGTCGCGTCTAAAACCAATAATGTTTCATGTGGCGCATCTGGAATTTCTCTTTGAATAACACGATGAATCTTGTCCAGTTCCTTCATCAAATTTGATTTATTGTGAAGTCTGCCTGCTGTATCAATGAAAAGTATATTCGCTTTACGTGCTATGGCAGCCTTAACGGCATCATATACTACCGCCGCGGGATCTGCGCCTTCTGCATGACAAATAACATCCGCCCCGGCTCTTTCACCCCATATTTTTAATTGTTCAGCTGCAGCAGCACGAAAGGTATCTCCTGCTGCGACCATAACTTTATAGCCAAACAGCCTATAATAATTGCTTAATTTACCAATAGTTGTCGTTTTTCCAACGCCGTTAACACCCACAACAAGTATTATGCTGGGTGAACCACTTAGACGCATGCGTTGGCTTTCGTCCTGCAAAAGGCCTGCAACATAAGATTTAAGAAACGGCATAACGTCATCCGGTGATTTTATTTCTCTCTTTTTTGCTGCCTCACGAACAGCGCTAATTATTTTACCAGTTGTTTTAACGCCGACGTCACCAGCAATTAACACCATTTCCAATTCTTCAAGGAAATCATCGTCAACCTCGGTTGACATCCCAACAAGATTTTCTATCCTCTCAGTAAAATTTTTGCGAGTTTTGGATAATCCATCTTTTAATCTTTCAAAAAAACTCATGTTTTACTCCTTTTCTTCCAGCTTAACTGATAGTAGTCTTGAAATACCGGATTCTTCCATTGTTACACCATGCAAAACATCAGCAGCCTCCATTACGCCCTTACGGTGCGTAATAATTATAAATTGCGTTTTTTTGGCATAGTCGACAAGAAATGCTGCAAAACGGTCTATATTAGCTTCATCAAGTGCAGCATCTATTTCGTCTAAAATACAAAATGGAGCCGGTTGATAAGATAATAACGCGAAAAGTAATGCTATAACAGTCAAAGCCCTTTCACCACCAGACAGCAAAAATAAGTTTTGCAACTTTTTACCGGGTGGCTGCACGATAATCTCGACACCTGAATCAAGAAGATTATCAGGATTTTGCAATTCAAGTCTGGCCGTACCACCGCCAAACAAATGCTTATAAGTATCTGCAAAATAATCGTTAATTTTAAGGAGAGCCTCTTTAAAGCGCTTGGCCATATTAGCGTTGATATCACCGATGACTTCTTCCAATCGTTGTTTCGCTTCGTAAAGATCAGTATATTGGGCATTTAAGAATTCATAGCGTTCACTGACAGCCTTGTACTCTTCGATAGCTCCCGCATTAATAGGTCCCAACTCTTCAATTGCATGATTCAAACTTATTTCCATTTTCTTAAGAGCAGAATCAGATAAATCTAAGAGGATTGTGCTTTCTTTAGCTTGCGCCAAAGTTATATTGCAGTTATTGGCAATCTGTTCTAAAGCGGTTTCATATTCTGTTTCTTGTCTTACTTTTTCCATTTCAGCTAAATGAAGTTTTTGTTGGCTACCGGCAAATTCTTTTTTCACTGCTTCAAGCTCGGCGTCAGCTGCCGCAATTTTATCAATGACCGCTAACCTTTTGGCTGTAAATTCCTCTTTACCACCGTTATCCGCTTTTAATTCCGCCAATAGCTCTTTTTGTAATAATTTGAGTCTAATCGATTCTTTTTCGCTTTCTATTATGACTTGCGCCATTTTTGCATTTTCTTCATCAGAATTAGCAACTTCTTCTTGTAGTCTGGCAACATCTTCGTCGATTTGTTTAATCCGCTCTGCTATTAGTTTTATTCTTTCTTTGGCCGATTCCAGAGTAATGCAGGCATTCTGGTAGCGTGTTCTGATTGAATTCAGATTCCTTTGGTCTGCCGTTAATTCTTGCTGTAGTTTATCAACCCATTCTTTAGTAGCCAAATCCTTTTCTTCCATTGCGGCTAAAGATGGTTTTATCTCCATAAGTCTTGAACGTGTATTAAGGTACTCATTTGACGACTCTTTCTTTTCTTGCTCAAATAAAGTGATTTTTTCCGTGTTTTGTTCCAGCTCAGCGGTGACCCTTTCAAGGTATGCAACTAGTTCAGCCTGCCTGACTTTATTTTTTTGCAAAAGAGCTTTCAATTCTTCAATTTTAAGATGATTTTGCTTAACCACTTCTTCACAGGCTTCAATGTTCTCCTGAGTTGCAAGAATATCGTGGTTTATTGCCGTAATATGCTCATTTGCTGCTAATATTTCGCTTCTTCTGGACAGAAAACCGGATTCTTTTTGTCTGTTACTGCCGCCGGTAATAGACCCTCCTGGATTAATCAATTCCCCACCAAGCGTAACGACGCGAAGACGATAATTGTTTGTCTTTGCAGCCTTCAGAGCTGAATCCATGTTCTGGGCAACAAGCACCCTGCCAAGCAAAAATTTTGTAACAGGTGCAAGAGATTCATTGCATTCAACTAAATCTGAAGCAACTCCCACGATGCCCGGCAATTTGGTTAACGCTATTTCCTCGTTCCTCAAACCCAGCGGGCGAAGAGTATCCAACGGCAAAAAGGTCGCGCGACCGTTTTTCGTATTTTTCAAAAATTCAATTGCTTGTTTTGCCGTAGAAACATCGCTGGTTACTAAATTCTGGACGGCTCCGCCAAGAGCCGTTTCTATAGCTACGATATAAGGTTTTTGTACCTGAAATAACTCCGCAACAACCCCAACGATACCTTTTCTCCAGGCAGTATCCGCGGAAAGAAGCATTTTTATGCCACGTCCAAAACCATCATACTCGCGTTGCATATTTTCCAACAAATTAACCCTTGTCTGAAGTGATGATAGTCTCTCATTAAGTGCATTCCTTCTGGACATAGCCTCAGATAATGTCTTTTGGTCATTAAAGTTCTTGGCACCTAATTTAGACATCTGTTCTTCAACCATTTTAATGTTGCTGGCAACAGTCTGTTGTTCCTGCAATAGCTTTTCACGGCGTGCAAGGAGATTGTTGTATGATTCTTCCAGTTCAATGAGTGTTTTCTTTAATTGTTCTCTTTTACGCTGACGGAGCTCTTGTTCCTTTTCCAATGTACGTATTTCATTGCGCAAATCAACTATCTGCTGCATACTCTCAAAAGCCGAAGACTTACAGTCAACAATCTTCATTTCAGTATCAGCTATTAATTTTTCTTTATCTGCCTGCTCAGCAGCAAACTTATTAACAGCACTTTGCGCTACCTGCTGTTCAATTTCCAGGGCATCATATTTTTCAACAATTTCTTTTAAATTAGATTCAACCTCTGTAAGCTGCTGTACGAGTTTTTCACGTTGAGCTTTCTGGCGCAGCTGGGCCTTTTGGCTTTGACTTATCCGTTCGCTTAATACAGCCTCTTGACCATGTAGCTTCTCTAAATGTGTCTCCCGCTCAGCAATACTATTTTGCAATACATTGTATTCTTCGTTTATTTTATCCAGTTGTGCCTTAAAAATTATCCCGGCATTTTCCTTAAGAGTAACTTCTACCCTGATTTCTTCGCTCTTTCTGTTTAGTTCTTCAATTTTTGTTGCTAATTTTTCATTGATTTCTTCTATATTTTGAATTTTATGCACAAACTGTGTTACGCGACAGGCACGCAAATCATCCGCCATTTTTAAGAATTTTTTGGTCTTTTCCGAACTTATCCGAAGCGGTTCAATTCTTCCTTCGATTTCCGACTTTATGTCATAAATTCTGGTAATATTGCTTGCTGTTTCTTCAAGTCGATGGGTGGCCTCTTTTTTACGCAAACGATATTTGGCTATGCCAGCGGCTTCTTCGAATAATGCACGCCTTTCCTCCGGACGACTGTTTAAAATTTCATCTATCTTGTTTTGGCCTATTATCGACATAGACCCCCTGCCTAAACCGGTATCAGCTAAAAGATCAACGATGTCTTTCAGTCGGCAAGGTTTTTTATTAATATAATATTCACTATCCCCGCTACGAAAAACTCTTCGGCAGATATTTATTTCTTCAAAGTCCGAAGGTATTCTGCGGTCGCGGTTATCGAAAACAAGGCAAACCTCTGCCATTCCCAAAGCACGACGCTTGCTGGTTCCGGAGAAGATAACGTCCTCCATTTTGCTTCCACGCAAATACTTGGCGCTCTGCTCTCCCAAGACCCAGCGAATGGCATCAGAAATATTGCTTTTGCCGCTCCCATTGGGACCGACAATTGCAGTAATTCCTTCCTCAAAGCTTATTTCTGTCTTTTCTGCAAAAGATTTAAATCCATATGTCTCGAATGCTTTTAACCGCACAATACCACCGACCTAATCAATTCTATCCTTTGATTTTAACATGTGAAAATCAAATAAACAACTAAACAACCTACAAGGTCAATAAACTCACCCTAAACTCCGGGTCTGACAAAGAATCATCTGTCAATAAATTTACTCTAATACCATTACTATTATTTTGCCAATATATTTCATTGCACTTATTTAAACCTTTTAACTTAGACGTTTCTCTTGAGTTATGAATGATTCCAACTCTGCACTGCCCCCCATAAACCTCTTCTAATTGTTCGCTTACCCAAGAACGGTATTGAAAAGATTGCACCATCTCGCCAAAAGATGGGTGAAAGGGTCCTGCTACAATATTATTATCTCTGCATAGTTCTTCATCGGCTTGCAATCCTATACGAATAACATCAATACCGCTGACATCAAGACGCTCATAAACATAGGCCGCCTGTGCAACTCCTTCCGCCAATGTAAGCGGAGAAAACAATTTATTTCTGTACATTGTTTCCAATGGAGTATTTTTAATGACCAAAAGCGGGTATATTCTGGCTACATCAGGCTTTAAGCTAACAACCTGGGTCACCGTTGCAAATATGCTTTCCCAATCTTGGCCAGGCAATCCTACCATCAGCTGCATACCAACGCGAAAGCCTTCGGACTTGAGATAAACAACAGCGTTTTCTGCATCAGCAGCGGTATGGCCTCTTTCGGCAATTCGTAAAACATTATCATCGAGTGACTGTATGCCCAACTCGACCAAATTAACGTGATGGCCCTTCAATAAAGAAATTCTTTCCTTATCAATATAATCGGGGCGTGTTGATATTCTTATAGAACCAACAATGCCTTTAACAATATAACTCTCAGCCAAAGATAGTAAGTCTTCCTGTAGTTTTAATGATAATCCAGTAAAAGTTCCGCCATAAAAAGCAATTTCATTTTCTGCCGATGGCTGCAGCCATTGTAAGTATTTTATGATTTGTTTTTTCGCCTGCTCTAGGGATGTCTCCGCTTGGCCGCTAATTGTTTTCTGGTTACAAAAAACACATTGATGCGGACATCCTGCATGTGGTATAAAAACAGGTATAATTTTAGCCATGTCTAACCCCCGCTAACATACAAAGAAAGACAGTTGGTCAGCCAACTGTCTTAGATACGATTATAATTGTTCCCCCAATTTCAAGAGGGCCTGTTTCGCCGCGTTTTGTTCGGCTTCTTTTTTAGACTTTCCACTGCCTTCTCCCGTAACTACCCCACTAATCAAAACGGTAGTATCAAAAACCTTGTCATGATCAGGACCCTTAGCTCCAACTAACTGGTAGACTATTTCAACAACACCATCTTTTTGCGCCATTTCTTGAAGTCTTGTCTTAAAATCTCGGCAAAGACCATGTTTCGCAGTCATTTCCAGTTCTTCTTTCATCATATCCAACAAGTATTTCTGGGCCTTTTCCAGCCCTTGGTCTAAATAGTATGCTCCTACAACTGATTCAAAGGCATCAGCAAGGATGGAATTACGGTCACGTCCACCGGAAAGAAGTTCTCCCCTGCCTAACAAAATATATTTTCCTAATCCAATTTGTCTTGCATACTTAGATAAAGAAGTCTCACAGACAAGATAAGCCCTTAGCTTAGTTAGTTCTCCTTCATCCATTTTAGGGAATCGCTTATACATGTATGTACTAACAACCAATCCTAAAACAGAGTCTCCAAGAAACTCAAGTCTCTCACTATGAGTTGGTTTAGGAAACAATTTTGATTCATGGGCATAAGAGGTATGAGTCAGAGCTGTGTTCAGCAGATACAAATCGTTCATTTCGATCTTCAGAGACCGACATAACTCCTGTAAATCTTCCTTTCGCTCTTTGTTCATCCTTTTATCACTCTTATCTAAATTAATCTTTATATTTTTTGAACAGAATCGTCGCGTTGTGCCCACCAAAACCGAAACTATTAGAAATTGCAACATTTACTTCAGACTTGCGCGCTACATTGGGCACATAATCAAGGTCTAATCCTTCTTCCAAATCAGGATCCTCATAATTGATTGTCGGAGGAATGATTGAATTTTCAATAGTCATGACAGTCGCAATTGCCTCAACACCACCAGCAGCGCCCAGAAGATGCCCCATCATTGACTTATTTGAGCTGATTGCCATCTTATAAGCATGTTCGCCAAATACTTTCTTTGTTGCAAGAGTTTCATTTAAATCATTTCTATGGGTTGAAGTTCCATGTGCATTAATATAATCCACTTCTTCCGGTTTAACACCCGCATCATCTACCGCAGCTTGTATACAGGCCGCTGGCATTTCACCGCTTGGATCCGGCGCTGTAATGTGATAAGCATCGGCAGTCATGCCATATCCACAAATTTCGGCATAAATATGCGCACCGCGTGCCTTAGCATGTTCCAGCTCTTCCAGAACCAAAACTCCTGCTCCTTCGCCCATGACGAAGCCTTCACGTTTTTTATCAAACGGGCACGATGCCTTTTCAGGATTATCATTATTAGTAGAAAGAGCCTTCATGTTTCCAAAGCCAGCAACAGCAACTGGTGAAATAGCAGCTTCGGTTCCACCGGCAATCATAATGTCGGCATCGCCATATTGAATAGTACGGAATGCGTCTCCTATGCAATTAGTACCGGTAGCACAAGCAGTGACAATGGCAGTGTTTGGTCCTTTGAAACCTAAAGCAATAGATATCTGCCCGGCAGGCATATTAGGAATTTCCATAGGTATAAAGAACGGACTAATCTTGCTTGGTCCTTTTTCAACATATTTTGTTGTTTGCTCTACGAATGTTTCTATGCCGCCAATACCACTGCCCACACATACACCGGCGCGAACTTGATTAATTTTCTCGAGATCAAGCATAGCATCCTCGACTGCTAACTTTGCAGCCGCAACTGCAAAATGAGTAACGCGGTCCATGCGTTTGCCCTCTTTTTTGTCAATAAATTGGGCGTAATCAAAGTCTTTAACTTCTCCAGCAATTTTCACATCAAAATCAGTAGGATCAAATCTAGTAATAATACCAACACCAGACTTTCCTGCAATCAGATTATTCCAAAATTCTTCTTTTCCAGTTCCAATAGGCGTGACAGGGCCAACACCAGTTACAACGACTCGTCTTTTCAAAATTAATCACCTCAAGGTTATATTTTTGCGATTTCTTCTTTTAGTCTTCTAAATATTTCTTTAACCGGCAATATCTCTTTAATTTTCCACATGTTTGCGCCAGTAAAGACCAGACCGGTTTCAACGTCACCTTGCTGAGCACGGGTCAACGCACGAATGATACAAAATGATCTGGTACAATGCTTAAGGCAGGAATCACATTCCGCAGGTTTCGGTGCTTTTCCTTCAAGAGACAACTGTGCAAAAGGATTCAATATAGCGCGGCCTTTATATCCAACAGGGCTATCGATTTGAACAACATCTTCCTTTTTCATTTTAAGGTAAAATTGTTTCAATTCGTCTGCTCCGTTTGATTCTTCACTTGCTGCGAAACGACTTCCCATCTGTACGCCACTTGCGCCAAGCTTAAGAAGCTCCGCCACGTCTTTCCCATCAACAGCACCACCGGCTGCAATAACAGGAATTTTGACTGCTTTTACAATCTCGGGCAGTATTTCTTTTATAGATTGCTGTGTTCCTAAATGACCTCCTGCCTCAGTTCCTTCCACGACTATCGCGGAGGCACCGAGCTGTTCGGCAATTTTAGCCAGCTTAACTGAGGACACGATAGGAACAATAGCTACACCGTATTGTCGTCCTACCGCAAACATATCTCTTGAAAAACCGGCGCCGGCTACGATTAAGTCTACTTTCTCTTCGGCAGCAGTCGTAATCAAGCCTAAGAATTCACGGGCGGCAACCATGGCATTAATACCGATGATCCCCTTACCACCTGTCAACTCTCTAGCCACTCTTATTTCTTTTCGCAACTCGTCAAATTTCATTCCGGACGCAGCAATCAAGCCTATGCCGCCTTCGGAAGCAACTGCAGCTGCTAACCGAGCTGTAGACAGTCTTATCGCCATACCACCTTGTACAATAGGTACTTCGGCAACTAAATTACCGATCTTGAGCACTGGTAATTTCAACAAATATCCCCCATTTCAGGATAACTTTTTTAAGGAAATCCCATTAATTGGGATTTCCTTAAAAAGCATTAGAATCTTATTTCTCTTTGTCCAACAATTCAACCGCATCTTTGACAGTGCGGATTTTTTCAGCCACTTCGTCCGGAATTTCAACATTAAATTCTTCTTCAAAGGCCATGATTAATTCAACAATGTCCAAAGAATCTGCACCCAAATCATCAATAAACGTTGATTCCATCTTTACTTCGTCAGCATCAACACTCAACTGTTCAACAGTAATATCTCTTACTTTTTCGAAAGTAGTCATTCAATTCACCTCCTTCCAAAGGAAAAAAATTAAATTTTCTTCATTACATTACCATACCACCGTCGACGTGTAAAGTCTGTCCGGTTATATAAGCAGCATCATCAGAAACTAAGAACAATACTGCCTTGGCAACATCAATAGGTTGTCCTGCACGTTTAAGCGGAATTCCTGCAGCCATCTCTTCAACAACTTTTTCAGGCAAAATATTTGTCATATCCGTTGCAATGAAGCCTGGCGCAACCGCGTTAACGGTAATTCCTCTGGAAGCAACTTCCTTAGCCACAGACTTAGTGAAACCAATGCAACCAGCTTTAGCGGCAGCATAGTTTGCTTGTCCGGCGTTACCCATAACGCCCACAACCGATGAAATATTAACGATTTTACCAGATTTTTGCTTCATCATATATTTGATTGCAGCTTTGG
This sequence comes from Negativicutes bacterium, assembly GCA_009930275.1. The sequence goes on along the minus strand of RZYP01000008.1, from coordinate 16,742 downwards.
TACAATTGTAAACACCCTTAAGGTTTGTGTTCAAAACAGCGTCCCAGTCTTCTTCCTTCATACGCATCAACAAACCGTCACGAGTAATACCCGCATTATTAACCAGTATATCGCAACGGCCAAACTCAGCCACAACGGCGTCCATCATTTCAGCCGCTATTTCTGTTTTCGATACATCACCTTGTAAAATGAATGCTCTTCGACCCATTTTCCTTATTTCAGCAGCAACTTCTTCCGCCGCCGCAACATTTCCAGCGTAATTGATTGCCAAATCAGCACCAGCTTCAGCCAGTGTCAATGCTATGGCCTTACCGATTCCACGAGAACCGCCTGTAACAAATGCTACTTTACCTTCTAACTGCATTTTAGCGAACCTCCTTGAAATAAGCAAGCGTTTTTTCCAAGCTTGCATTATCTTCAACATTTAACGTTGTGAGTTCTTTAGCAATCTTCTTGTTAAATCCGGAAAGCACTTTACCTGGACCAACCTCAACAAAGCAATCCACTCCGTTGTTAACCATATAGCGTACAGACATTTCCCACAAAACCGGGCTCGCTGCCTGCTTTACCAATAGTCTTTCTATTTCTTCGGCTTTCGTTACCTCTTCAGCTGTAACATTTGCCACAACAGGTATTTTGGCATCATTAAAAGTTATCGCTTTGAATTCTTCAGCTAAACGTACAGACGCTGGATACATCAAGCTGCTATGGAAAGGGGCACTAACTGGCAATAAGACCGCTCTTTTTGCACCAGCTGCCTTCAATTCTTCAACGGCTTTATCTACGGCTTGTGCTGCCCCAGCGATAACAACCTGTCCAGGACAATTGAAGTTAACAGCCTGGACTTCTTTTCCTGTTTCCACTTCAACCTTTTTGCATATATCAACTATAACATTATTGTCGTCCATTCCCATTACGGCAGCCATGCTTCCCTCACCAACAGGTACCGCTTCCTGCATAAACTGGCCACGTTTACGGACGATTCGTACTGCGTCAGTAAAGCTGAGTGCTCCAGCCACAACAAGGGCAGAATATTCACCTAAGCTGTGACCTGCTGCAACATCAGGAATTAACCCATGCTCCTTCATAACTTCCGCAGCAGCTACGCTGGCAGTCAGTATTGCCGGCTGCGTATTAAACGTCAGGCGCAGTTGATCCTCGGGTCCATTAAAACACATCTCAGTTATTGAAAAACCCAGCGCCTCGTCTGCGGCTTTAAATACGTTTCGAACTACAGGATAATTATCATAAAATTCTTTCATCATACCTACTGTTTGCGAACCCTGTCCTGGAAACAAAAAAGCTGTTTTACCCATTAAAAATTCCTCCTTTTTGCTTACTTACTCCATTTTAAAACCATAGCAGCCCACGTTAAACCTGCGCCAAAACCAACAAGAACAACAGTATCACCTTTTTTCACTAATCCCTGATCGCGGGCCTCACACATCGCTATTGGCACAGATGCTGCAGAAGTATTACCATATTTATCTAAATTAACGAAAACTTTTTCTATAGGAACACCCAATCTCTTTGCGGATGAAGCAATTATACGGGTATTTGCCTGATGCGGGATTATTAAATCAACATCTTGACTCTGTAAACCAGCTTTAGCTAAAACACTTTTTGATGCTTGCGCCATTATTTTAACAGCGAACTTAAAAACCTCGCTGCCATCCATACTAATGAAGTGTTCACCCTTATCGACTGTTTCATGAGAAGCAGGCTTGCGAGAACCACCGGCAGGCAACATTAAATATTTACCGCCGGATCCTTCAGCGCCCATATCAATGCTCAGAATACCAGAGCCTTCTTCGACTTGGCCAACAACAGCTGCGCCGGCGCCATCACCAAAGAGAACACATGTATTACGGTCCTGCCAATTCATAATGCGGGAAAGAGTTTCCGCACCCACAACTAATATGTGTTTATACAAACCACTAACAATCATAGAGTTTGCTACAGCTAAGGAATAAACAAAACCAGAGCAGCCTGCGCCCAAATCAAATGCAGCAGCTTTTTCTGCACCTAGCATATCTTGCAACATGCAGGCAGTAGATGGGAATTTAGTATCAGGAGTTTCAGTCGCCACAATAATACAATCCAACTGAGAGGCATTTATACCAGCATCAAGCAATGCACGCTCAGCAGCAATAACAGCCAAGTCAGAAGTTGCTTGCTCCGGGGCAGCAATACGACGGGTTTTAATTCCGGTTCGCTCTATAATCCATTCGTTATTAGTATCTACCATTTTTTCCAAATCATAATTAGTCATAATTTTATCTGGAACATAGCAACCCATACCTAAAATACCAGCAAATATTTTTTCCATTATCATTCATTCCCTTTTCTTTTTTTTATGATACTGTCCCCGATATGCCTGACAACATCTTTCTCGGCAAAATCAATTGCCACGCCAACAGCATTTTTTATAGCCTTAGCTTTAGAACTTCCATGGCAAATAATAAATGGGGCTTTTACACCCAGGAGCAGAGCACCACCATATTCAGCTGGATCGATGGTTTTCTTCATCTTTTTCAGCGCCGGTTTAATCAGCATGGCACCAAATTTAGCCAAAATGCCGCTATTCAGAATTGTTCTCTTCATGATGGTCATAATCGCAGTCGCTAAACCTTCTGCAACTTTCAAAACAACATTTCCGACAAACCCATCACAAACAACGACATCAACAGTACCCTTATTAATGTCCCGGCCTTCAACATTACCGATGAAATTAATATGTTCTTCTTCCTTCAACAGTGGATAAGTAGCAAGCGCCTGCTCGTTTCCCTTGCTTTCTTCCTCGCCAATATTTAAAAGACCTACTCTTGGGTTTTTAATTTTAAGAATTGATTCAGCGTATATCGAACCCATTATCGCATTTTGTACCAAATGCTGGGGTTTTGCATCAACCTTAGCACCTGAGTCAAGAACTACCGTTGTGCCCGTAATACTAGGGATAGGCGTTGCTATAGCAGGCCTTTCGATACCTTTAATGCGGCCGAGGCCGAAAAGCGCTGCTGCTACTGCAGCTCCTGTGCTGCCGGCAGAAACAAGGGCATCGCAAACGTTTGTATGCAAAAGTCTGGTAGCAACAACAATTGAAGCATCTGGTTTTGCTTTAACGCTAAGGCTTGGATGATCACTCATGCCAATGACTTCACTTGCGTGTTCTATTTTAATCTTCTCATTCTTATCTTCTTTATATTTTTTAAGTGCCGCTTCAATCTGTTCTCTATCACCTACAAGATAGACCTCACAATTGTAGGTCTTAACAGCTTGAATAGCTCCCAAAATTATTTCTTCCGGACCGTAGTCGGTTCCCATGACATCAACAGCTATCTTCATGCTAAACAATCCTTTCATTAGGCAGAGAAACAACAATAAATTTTGCTCGGAACACTTCCTGGCTATTATTCCGAATTTTAACCCAAATGAAATACTTTTCATTTTCTTTACGAATCACTTCTGCTTTGGCAATCAGGTTGGCTCCAGAGTAAATGGGAACCTTATACTTAACATTTCCTATGCCTGTTAAAGCCGCGGGCGCGTCAACAACCGCCAAAGCCAAAGTATTTGCCTGTGCAAACATAAAATGACCCCTGGCTATGCCGGTCTTCGTCATAACCATGTCGGGGGTAACACTCATCATAGAAATACCGCTCTTGCCCAATTCCAGGTCAAGCAACTCTCCCACAATATCCTTGCTTGCTATTGCCTGCAATTTGTTTTGAGCATTTTCAGCCATTTGTCTTGTACGTTCCCGTAGTTCGGGAATACCCTTGCCAAGACGATCCAAACGGATAGTCTGGACGCTTACTTTCAGGACCTGCGCAAGCTGCTCGTCTGTTAAAAATGGATTCTTTTCCAACTCTTTTAACAAGCATTGCTGTCTTATTTGTTTTTTCGTAATATTCATAGCATCACCTGATTTTAGCACCAAGTCTTAATATCTGTTCATATTATATAGAAAAACACACGAAAAATCAATATGTGTCTGTGACAAAATTGTAAAAAATAGACAAAAATAATAAAACCGAGGTGCTATGCACCTCGGTTTTATTATTTCTCTTCTACTGCAACGACTTGTTTACCGTTATAATAACCACATTCCGGGCAAACTCGATGCGGCATTTTCTTTTCATGACATTGCGGACACTCAACCAAACCAGGAACAGTGAGTTTCCAATTAGCACGACGAGAGTCACGACGAGCTTTAGACATTTTACGCTTTGGTACTGCCATTTTGATACACCTCCTCAAGCTAATTACAATAACTACTTCTTCAATAACTGCTGCAATGCCACCAATCTCGGGTCTACCGTAGCAGCATCACAATCGCAGGATTTAACATTCTTGTCAATTCCACAAACAGGACACAAACCTTGGCAATCTTCCTTGCACAGAACCTGTAAAGGTTCTGCAACCAGCAATCCCTCACGCAAGGCCTCCGCGATATCAACCACGTCGAACTCGTAAGAAAAGGCATCTTGCTCAATATTATCGGCATTTGCAGGGAAAAACTTTTCTAAAACTTCAGTTTCAGTTTCAGCAATGAATGTTTTTAAACAACGTGCACATTCGCGTTCAACCTTAGTACGCAAAGTGGCTTTTAAAAGCAAGACATCACCAGCATTGGAAATCTCACCATCGACAAAAATTGGACCGACAATCGCTAAGTCCTCTTTTGCGAGCTTTAATTCCCTTGCATCAACTTCAAAATGAAATTCAGTCTTCCCAACCAGTCTTTTTTTGATTTCGGCTACATTTAACTTAATCATAATCCACCAATCGTTACAATTATAGCGGCATGGTATTCCTTTGTCAAGAAAAACCCTCACACAACTATAATTTAATAATCCTTCTGCATATATTGAAGGTATCTCTGGCAATAACCAGTTCTTCATTTGTTGGAATAACAAAGATCTTTACACTTGCTCTCTTAACACTAATCTCCTGCGCCTTGCCTCTAACCTTATTCCGCTCAGGATCTATACGTGTTCCAAGATACTCCAGGCCGTTACAAATCTTATCCCGCATAAAGGGCGAGTTCTCTCCAAGTCCTGCCGTAAAAACTATGGCATCAACGCCTCCCATAGCTGCCACATAGCCGCCAATATACTTCTTGACCTTATAAGCAAATAAATCTATGGCAAGTTGTGACCTCTCATCTCCGCGATTAGCAGCACTTTCTAAATCACGGAAATCACTGGACAAACCGGAAATACCGAGAATCCCGCTACGTCTGTTTAAATAATCGTCTATCTGCGGCCCTGTCATGTTCTCCTTTTCCATCAGGAAAGGAATTATCGCGGGGTCAATCTCTCCTGAGCGTGTGCCCATAATAAGTCCTTCCAGCGGCGTATAGCCCATGCTTGTGTCGACAGATTTTCCGTATTTGATTGCGGTAATGCTAGCTCCATTGCCCAAATGACACGTAATTATACGCAAATCAGTCATATGCTCCTGCATCATCGATGCTGCGACTTGTGCAACATATTTGTGCGAAGTTCCATGAAAACCATAACGGCGAAGACCGTATTTCACATACATTTCATACGGTAGGCCGTAAAGATAAGCAATCTTCGGCAATGTTTGATGGAACGCCGTATCAAAGACAGCGACTTGGGGTGTTGTAGGCATAATTTCCATACAGGCATTGATTCCGTACAAATTAGGCGGATTATGCAACGGCGCGATTTCAGCGCACGCCTCAATTCCTTTAAGAACGTCTTGTGTAATCAAAACAGAATCAGCAAATCTTTCACCACCATGGACGACACGATGCCCGACAGCGTCAATATCAGCCATATCGGTTATAACTCCGTATTCCGAATTTACCAGCGCCTGAAGAATTAATTTTATGCCAGTAGCGTGGTCAGGAATGTCTCCAGGCAAATCCACAGTATATTTGCCCGCCGGAGTATGTTTGAGAAGTGAACCCTCCATGCCAATACGTTCGACCATGCCCCTTGCGAGGGCCGTTTCGTTCTCCATATTGATCAACTGGTATTTTATCGAGGAACTACCACAATTAACTACAAAAATTTTCACTGTCGCACCTTCTTCGTCCGGCCTTTGAATTATATGCCGTTTTTTGTTTACAATCATAGTATAAAATAAATAGATACTGTGATAAAATAGTATACACTATTTCAATCAAATAATCTACAAGGAATTATCTGATTAATTAATCATTTTGAAGGGTAGCATTATGAAAAAAAAGCAATCTATTGGAATAATAGCCGAATATAATCCTTTTCACAACGGTCACGCCCACCATTTGGCCGAAACAAGGAAGTTGGTAGGAGAGGACCTGCCTGTAATAGCGGTCATGAGCGGCAACTTCGTTCAAAGAGGTTTGCCTGCTATGACTGATAAATGGTCACGTGCAACTATAGCAGTGAAAAATGGTGTCGACCTCGTCCTGGAATTACCAACGATATTTGCTTGCCGAAGCGCTGAGCATTTTGCCCGCGGTGGCATTTCTCTGCTAAAAGCAACCGGGTGCATAAGTTATTTATCATTCGGATGTGAAACAAACAACCTCCAGCTTCTGGAACAAGCTGCGCAATTTGCTTGCAGAAACAATTCAGACTGCCAGGCCGAATTAGCAAAAGGACTATCATACGCCGCCGCAGTAGGGACAGCTATGGCGAAAGAAAATCCTTCCCTCGCAACCATTGTTGAACAACCTAACAATATACTGGCTATCGAATATTTAAAACATATTGAACTGTTAAAAGCAGGCTTTACCCCTATACCGGTCAACCGTATGTCCTCAATGTATAATGACAAAAGTATATCCGGCAGTATTGCCAGCGCCACAGCAATTCGCACTGAATTTCTTTCTCATGGTCTAAACAACAATATTGCTCAGGCAGTTCCGGCACCTACCCTTAAGATTCTTGAGGAACTATACGAAAAAACTCGTTTGGGCTTCAATCAAACAAATTTAGATTTGCTATTGATATTTTTGCTTCGACAAATATCTCCCACGGATATTGCTGAACGCTGTGAATGCTCTGAAGGACTTGAAAACAAGATATTTAAAGCCGCCGCTGCCTCAGACTGGTTTAAAGCAGTATCAATGATAAAAAGCAAACGCTATCCTGAAACAAGAATTAATCGTTTGCTTTTACAACTATTGCTTTCATCTTCAGAAACAAATTTTAAAGAAGCCATATCAGAACATCCCTCATATTTAAGAGTCCTGGCCTTCAATAATCGCGGGCGCCAGCTCCTAAAAAACATGAGAAATACTTGTGAACTGCCGATTGTCAACAAATTGGGCCGGGAAATATTGCATGAAGGAACAGCAAACAAAAATATTGTTTCTTCGCTCAAAATTGATATTTCTGCAACTGAATTGTTTAGTCTTTTGCAAAATAATTCGCTGCCGTATGCTGCTGATTTTAAAACTTCACCGATTTATCTTCCCGAATAGCCTTCCAAGAGATCCAGTATTTTTGGCAAAGCCTCCCAGGCTGCATCTCTTCCAACCTGATAACATTCTTCAATTTTCTTGAAATCTGTAACCGCACAAGAACTTAGTTCCGGTTGAATCAGGATGTCACAGTCATGAACCAGCCTTTGATAACTGAATAAACCCTTTTCCATGATATCGAGGGACCTCACCAAGACATCAAAAACAGTGTTGACTTCGTCTACAGTACTGACTGCTGCCAAATCAACAGCCAGTATAATATCAGCGCCCATAGCCCTTGCTACACTTACCGGCGTAGGATTGACAATGGCGCCGTCTACCATTTGGCGACCCTCCCAGACATAGGGTACAAAAATTCCAGGAACGGCAACGCTTGCACATACTGCCGCAGCCGAGCTCCCATGACGGAATACATGCTCACGACCGGTAGCGAGATCCGTAGCTACAGCCGCAAATGGCTTGCTTAGTTCCTCAATATTTCTACCCTTCGTGAGCATAGTAACTATTTTGTAAATATTTTCTGTTCCGATAAAACCTTTCCTATGCACTACGAAGTCAAACCAAGAACCACGTCCTAAACCCTTAGCAATCTTCATAATGGTAGCCGAATCATAACCGGCACAAGCAAGTGCACCAATCAAACTTCCTATGCTGCAACCGGCTACAAGATCAAACTCAATATTATTCTCTTCCAAAACGCTGAGTACGCCCACATGAGCTAAACCGCGTAAACCACCGGACCCTAAAACTAAACCAAGTTTTGGTTTGCCTCTCATTCTTCCTCCTGCTCAACACTCCTGTTTTGATTAGCTCTCAAAGGTGCCCTGTTTTCCTGCACAATTTCCAAAGTTTTCTTTAAACTATCTTCTAGATAATCAAAAACGTCGGTGGCATAGCTAAGTGACTCTCTATGCATCTTTTCAGCATAGGCATCTGCAGCCGCACGCATATCATTATCATATTGTTTAGTATCATTTAGAATGTCCTGGGCTTTTTCTTCAGCCATCTTAACAACTTCTTCGTTGCGGACCAGCCTCTCAGCCTCTGCTTTGGCAAGCTCGACAATTCTTTCCGCTTCTGCTTTGGCCTGCTCGACAATGCGGTCAGCCTCTGCACGCGAATTCTTGATGATATTCATCTGTTCATCGAGTAAATCATGAGCCTTCTTAACTTCGAGGGGAACTGCCTCACGCAGCCTGTCCATAACAAGCGACAAGTCACCTTCCTCAATAATAATCTTTTCCGAAAACGGAAGATGCGAAGCTTCTAAAATAAGACTTTCCATTTCATCTAAAATTTTGTCCAATTCCATGCTCATCATCTCTCTCTCATTATTTAAACTCAAGATTTATTTGCTATATACTTTTTAATCTGCATTTCGATGCTTGCCGGTACCAGACCGGAAATGTTGCCGCCAAATACAGCCAATTCTCTTACTCCTGAGGAACTAAGGAAAGAATATTGCGCATTTGTCATAATAAAAACGGTTTCTAACTCATGGTCTATCTTCTTAATCAATAAAGCTCTTTGAAATTCATACTCAAAATCGGAAAAAGCTCTTAGTCCTCTGACAATAAACTTAGTGTTCTGCTGTTTGCAATATTCATTCAACAGACCTGAAAAACAAGTCACTTTCGCATTAGGTATATGCTTGGTAGCTTCTTTCAACATAGCAACGCGCTCTTCCATGGTGAACATACCTTTTTCCTTGCCAGGATTATGGAAAACACTTATGATTATCTCATCAAACATAAGACTGGCACGCTCGAAAATATCGATGTGTCCATTGGTTACAGGATCGAAGCTCCCCGGGCAAATTGCTCTACGCACTTTGCACCTCCATTTTTTTCGCCAGCATCAAATTTTTATGGCAATTATTTTACTAACTTACATTTTAACTTATTAAGGCGGAATATGCCACAATTATAGCAAAAATAGTTGTCTACTGACAACGCAAAAAAGAAACTAAGGTCTCGCCGTATTTTTCGCTGCGAACATTTTCTATTTTTGGCGGCAATTCCTGAATTGTTTCATGTTGTGAATGTTCAAAAATAATGTATCCGCCCGAAGCTACAATATTGTTTTGGGATATCTTCCGAATTATTTGCTCCACCAAGCCTTTATTATAAGGCGGGTCGCAAAATATAAAATCGAAAAGCTCTCCTTTGGCAGACAAATCGGCAACGACTCGCAAAGCGCTGCCTTTAATTATGTTTGTTTCTTTTTCTGCCTTTGCTTTTTTAATATTTGTCATTACTAATTGCAGACTTGTCGGATTTTCGTCAACGAAAACAATTTTCTCGGCTCCTCGGCTCCAAGCCTCCAAACCCAGGTTCCCTGTTCCGGCAAACAAATCCAAAACCTTGGCGCCAATGATTTTCGTGCCAATAATATTAAAAAGCGACTCCTTGACTCTGTCACTCGTCGGCCTCACTTGCATGTTTTTAGGAGTTACCAATTTTAAACCTCTGGCCTTACCAGTTATAATCCTCATTCAAAAATCCTCACGTTTGTAATATAATTAAATGGCTAAATCAAAGCTTTCAAGGAGATTGCCGTGACCAAGAAACCATTTTTTTCTTTTTTAGCATTATCCATTATATTGTTTATAATTTTATTTAACAACCGCGCCCCCAAAGTTGATGAGGTCTCACTGCCTTCGTTACCGCTTATCTCGACAACTGTTGTGGTCCCTTTAGACGGAAGGCCGCCCTGTACAAAATTCGTATCGGACTTAGGACTCTTGGCCTCTACCAGAATAATTCTACCGCCAAAAGACTTGCTTGGCAACTATACAGAGCATGCAGACAGAAAAGCAGTCAGCGAATGGTTAAAAAACAATGCTGAACTTTCAGACTCTATGATTATTTCTTCTGACCTCTTAATACATGGCGGCTTAGTTGGTTCCCGTATGTCTGTAGGTACAGTTGAAGATGAAGAGGCCTTTCTTAAATACATTCAAGATTTGCATAAAGATAACATAAATACAAGCTTATATATATATTCTATCATCCCCCGACTACTTATAGCCGATCAACTTGTTCCAGATTCTTGGTGGCAATGGCATCTTATGCGCTGGGCAGCGTTACAGGATATTCAGGATACCTTTGGTGACCCCCTACGCTTCAATGAACTTCAACGTTTTGTTTCTGAAATCCCCACGGATATCATAGACAAATATACAACGCTTTATAAAAACAACAGTAATTTCAATCATAGACTTCTTGATACTGCTGCTATAAATAATATCAAGATGCTGGTCATAGGACAAGATGACGGTCAGCCATTCGGACTGCCTAATCGTAACCGTAACAGGGCCCTTTTCTATTTAGAACACAACAACCTACTGGAGAAATATCATACAACCAGAGGTGCTGATGAACTTGGGTGTCTGCTTCTCGCAGCTGACAAAAATCAAAAGTGGCACTATAAACCGAATGTTTATGTTGAATATTCCTCGCCGCAAGTACCTGATATGACAATGCCGTTCATGTCGTGCAGTGTTGCTGAAACCGTTAATGAAAAAATCAATATAGTCGGCGGCAAAGTAGTTTCTTCTCTAAAAGGGGCTGATTTTGTATTATATGTTCATTGCGGCAATGACTCGACAATGCAGCTCAAAGCACAAGCAGAGCGAGTAAAAAGTCTAGTTATGGGAGATGTTCCGGTTGCCTTGGTTGACCTCTCAGCAAATTATGACATTAAGGAAACTATCTTCCCGCTGTTGATTAACAATGATACGCCGCTTGTTCGCTTAGCTGCATTTGCAGGTTGGAATACAGTAAGTAATTCGGTAGGCACTGCCGTAGCACAAGCCAGTGTTTTTACAGGGCAGAAAAACCGGCTTCCCGCTGAAAGTCTTGCCTCTCTTTATGCATTAAACTTAAAATTCAATCTCGAACGTTTTTTCGACGACTGGGTATACCAAAAGGCCCTTCACTACCAACTAAGCAAGCTGCTAAAGATAAGAGAAATGGATCCATATAATCTTGGCTATGATAGCCTTAAAGTCAGCTATTTTATTAAGAATGAAATGCTGGTCTACAAGAATGTTTTATTATCTAACAATCTCTGCCAATACCCATTCTATAGTGACGGAACAAAAGACTACTATTTGTCCTCCATTGAACTCGATCTTAAGTTGCCATGGGAAAGAATTTTTGAAGTCGACTTGACGGTAACGCCAACTTTCGGAACTCGCAGCAGCACTAGATAAAACGAAAAACATCCAAAAACTTGTTTGACAAACAAGGTGCAATCTTATATAATGTAAACGTTGTAACGGGGCGTAGCGCAGTTTGGTAGCGCGCTTGGTTCGGGACTAAGAGGCCGCAGGTTCGAATCCTGTCGCCCCGACCATGAAAACTCAGAACTTGCTGATGCAAGTTCTTTTTTCATTTTTAATTAAAAAACAAAAAATCAGGCGGGACCATTATCAAAATGTGTCCGCCTGATTTTTTTATCCCATAGCCACTACACGAACATTGTCTACTTCAAAAGACTCCATAATAGCAGCAATACACTCGCGTTCAATATTAGTACGATGCAATTCATTATCAGCAATTAACATGATTGCCCTACCGCTTTTATTAATGTTATGAACGGTACTGATATATTTTTTAAATTTTTCCTGACCAAGCATATCCTTTAGTTTGGCCAAACCCTCCATAAGGTAAGGTTTCTCTTTGGACATTCTTTCTTCCAGCGGTGTAAAAGGAATTGTGACAACTCTCGTGTCCGTCGCGACTACAAACTTTTCCTCATTTTCACCAGGTACAACTAAGTCATCTCTCATTCTATTTCCTCCTGCATATATCATAATAGATAGTTACAGGGATAATTATAAAATAATCATCGTGCACAGTCAAGTTATGCAGGATTAACATCAAATTTATCGAAATAATAAAGAACGATTTGGAAAGGAGTGTTGTTATGTCATTTATGTCTGATTTTAAAAATTTTGCTATGCGCGGTAATGTAGTGGATTTAGCCGTGGGCGTTATCATCGGCGGCGCTTTTGGCAAAATAATCTCTTCTTTAGTCACAAATGTAATAATGCCGCCAATCGGGCTATTAATGGGTGGTATTGATTTTAAAGAACTGTTTATTAACCTTTCGAATAAACCGGTCAACTCAATAGCTGAAGCCACTGCCGCTAAGGTTCCCGTAATTGCTTACGGTCTCTTTATTAATTCCGTTATTGATTTTCTGATAGTTGCTTTCTGTATTTTTATTATCATACAACAAATGAGCCGTTTAATGCCTGCTCCTCCGCCTGCACCACCTGAACGAAAATGTCCTTTCTGTTTTGGGACAATAGACGAAAAAGCGACTCGTTGTCCTCATTGCACTTCGCACTTGACAGAATAACAGCTTGACATTGAAGAACAAAGTTGGTATATTCTTATACAGTTGAATATAAAGCAATGAACAAGACAAGTAGGTGTGCTTTGTCACTTCAGAGAGACGAGGGTTGGTGAAACTCGTCGTGCATACGCATTCGAATACACTTGCGAGCTGTCGGTTGAAATAATAGTAGGCCGAACCGGATGACCCCGTTAGCGGTTTTATTAAGTGGTTCCTTCATTTGGAACAATCAGGGTGGTACCGCGGGTTTACTCGTCCCTTTCCATTTTTATGGGAAGGGCTTTTTTGTGCTTTTTTAAATTTTTTTACAAATACACTATGGGAGGGCTTTTAATGTCAGTTTACGATTTATTGCAGGAACGTGGATTTCTAAAACAACTATCACACGAAGAAGAAATTAAAGAATTACTGGAAAAGGAAAAGATAACATTCTATATAGGCTTTGATCCAACTGCCGACAGTCTCCATGTCGGCCACTTTATAGCGCTCATGCTGATGGCGCATATGCAGCGTGCAGGCCATCGTCCTATCTGCCTCCTGGGCGGAGGTACAGGCATGGTTGGTGACCCTAGCGGCAAAGACGATATGAGAAAAATGCTTACACCGGAATTTATTAATCACAACATTGCTTGCTTCAAAAAACAGATGGCACGCTTCATAGATTTCTCTGAAAATAAGGCCATTATGGTCAATAATGCTGATTGGCTCCTCAATCTTAATTATGTTGATTTATTACGTGAAGTCGGCGTACACTTTTCGGTTAACCGTATGCTTACGGCTGAGTGTTTCAAGAAACGTTTAGAAAAGGGTTTATCTTTTTTCGAATTTAACTATATGATTATGCAGGCCTATGACTTCTTGACCCTTAACCGTGATTATGGCTGCATAATGCAATTAGGCGGGGATGACCAGTGGTCCAACATGCTTGCCGGTGTTGAGCTCATCCGCCGCAAAGAACACAAGCCGGCATATTGCATGACATGCAAACTCTTAACAACCAGCGAAGGCGTTAAAATGGGCAAAACAGTTGGTGGCGCACTTTGGCTTGATCCTGCTAAAACTTCTCCCTACGATTTCTATCAATATTGGCGGAATATAGACGACGCAGACGTTGAAAACTGCCTTGCTCTCCTCACCTTCCTGCCCATGGATGAGGTCAGGCGCCTTGGTGCTTTAGAAGGCTCCGAAATAAACAAAGCGAAGGTAGTCCTGGCTTTTGAAGTTACTAAGCTTATTCACGGAGAAGAAGAGGCGCTTAAGGCCAAAACCGCGGCTGAAGCACTATTTAGCGGAGGATCCAACCTGGATGACGTTCCTACAATCAGCCTGAAGCCGGCAGAAATCGGCAATAAACTCATTGATATACTTGCCTCCAACAATGTTTTCGCCAGCAAAAGCGAAGGCCGCCGACTTGTGGCTCAAGGCGGGCTTTATCTTGGCGACACAAAGGTAACTGACGTAGAAGCCGAACTTACCTCTGATTTGTTTGACTCTAAAAAAAGTATCCTCGTACGTAAAGGCAAAAAGAAATATTACCGTCTGATTATGGAATAATGATAAAAAATGGTTGCCCTTTAATTAAGGGCAACCATTTTTTATTTATTACCGACCAAGTTAATTATAACCTCAGTAACCTAAATCATTGATTGCATGAGCAAACTCCTCATTCAGCCTTTACCATGAAGATAGTCCAGCAACTGGCGGGCTACTCTTCCGTTTCTGCCGGAATGGCTCATTTCCCACTTAACTGCTTCGGCTCTTAGTTCCTTAGTGGTAATTTTCAAGTTTTCATCCTTTGCCATCTTTTCCAATAAAGCAAAGTACTCTTCCTGATCCATCGAATCGTAAAAAAGCTTGATGCCAAAACGATCAGACAAAGAAACCTTTTCATTCACGCTGTCACGACTGTGCAGTTCATTCATATTCTGATCCTGCCATACCTCTTTAATTATGTTTCTCCTATTCGATGAAGCATAAAACAAGACATTATCAGGTTTAACTTCAAGTCCGCCGTCAAGAATAGACTTCAAAACCTTGTACTCAACTTCGAATTCTTCAAAAGATAAGTCATCAAGGACGATGACAAATTTCTTCCCCCACTGACTCAAAGCCTGCATAACTTTTGGCAGCTGCGTAAAGCATTCACGGCTTACCTGAACCATGCGCAAGCCATCCTCATAAAAGTGGTTACCTATTGCCTTAATAGAAGAGGATTTCCCCGTACCTCTGTCGCCAAATAGAAGGATGTTATTTGCAGGTTTATTGTTTAGGAAGGCCTGTGTGTTTTTGATAAGCTCCTTTTTTTGTCTTTCATAGCCGTAAATCTTGTCAAAAGTCATTTCAGAATAATTATTTATGCCCGTCAGCTTCTCTTTTTCCCCATCCCAGTTGAAGGCAACGAAATCCGCCATAATGCCATAACCAAATTTGGCATAATACTCGCACAAATCATTGGTTGCTATTAGAGCCCTTTCATCATCGCCATAATTAAAGAAACACTTCTCCAAAATCTTGCGCCCAGCAATTGGTCTGATGGTCGAAGGAATATAATTTCCCAATAACTCATGATTCTTGAAACGCTGGAAAACATCGGCAAGGAATTCTCTTAATATCAATATATCTCCGGCTATAGCTTTAATCAAGCCATCGCCGATTGCCCCATTATTTTTTTCAGCAATACAACTAAACACATTTGCCTGATGACTGATTGCATGCATTATATACTCAATGGGAATTATCCCCATCAATCCGTGATTCTCGGCCTTTGTAATAAGTTCTCCGTACAAGTCAGGATTAGAAACTTCTTTGGGTTTTCTAAGAGCCACAATAACAGGATCAGTTAACAAATTACGAAAAATAAGAAGGTTATTCAGATTCACATAACAATTCATTTGTCTTCATCTCCGCTCGTCAATTTATTCAGCATATCACTAACAGTAACATTAAAAACAGGGTGTACGACCTCCCCTGCAATTTCAGCAAGCGGAGCCAAAACAAAAAGTCTGTTCTGCATATCAGGATGTGGTAAAACAAGGTCATGTTCCTTAATAACCAAATTATCATAAAACAATAAGTCCAAATCAATATTACGCTCGCCCCAATGGCGTTTTCTGACCCTGCCCATTTTTTGCTCAATATCTAATAAAGCTCTTAATAAGTCATGAGCTGAAAATTCCGTAGCTATCTTCACTACCGCATTTATAAAAAATGGCTGGTCGGTAACGCCGTACGGCTCTGTTTCTACAAAAGAAGAAACCGCTAAAACCTTTAACCCTCTATTTTCCATATTGCTCAGCGCTTCAAGAAGATTTTTCTTTTTCTCCCCCAAGTTGCTTCCCATTGCTATATACGCTATTGACATCTTATGATTGCCTCCAACATGCGAATAGCATGCAGATTCTCTTTGACATCATGCACCCTCACCATATTAGCGCCGGCATATACTGCCTGACAACTCGTCGCAATAGTCCCGGCCAGCCGTTCTTCCGGGGGAATTTCACCAAGCACTTTGCCTATAGTGGCCTTGCGGGAGGCTGCAAGCAGGACGGGGTAATCAAAACCCGTCATCTCGCTTAATCCTTGCATCAATTTTAGATTTTGCTCAGTATTTTTCGCAAAACCTATACCTGGATCTAAAATAACTTTTTCTTTCCCTATACCTCTGTTTTTGAAAATCTCAGCGCGCTCCAGAAGGTATGTTGTTACTTCCTCAACAACATTATCGTATTCAGTGTTTTGCTGCATATTCTTAGGAGTGCCACGCATATGCATCAAAATAATCGGGGCCTTGTGTCTGCTTACGACTTCAAGCATTTTATCATCGAATTCTGCAGCACTAATATCGTTTATTATGTCAGCCCCTGCGGCGATTGCGGCTTTTGCAGTCTCAGCATGATACGTATCAATGGATAATATGCTTTGGGAATATTCT
>RZYP01000220.1 GCA_009930275.1 Negativicutes bacterium | reverse complement strand
TTCTTTTTTGAGCATCAAATCAAGCCAGATGCGGGCGCTGCGGCCGTTGCCCTCGCGGAAGGGGTGGGCGACGTTCATTTCCACGTATTTTTCGATGATCTGCTCGAAGGTCGATTGGGGCATGGCCTCAATGCTTTTGAGGGCCGCGTCCAGATACATGACCGGGACAAAACGGAAATTGCCCTTGGCGATGTTGACGGTGCGGAGACGGCCGGCGAAGTCGTACAGTTCGGCGAACAGATGACCGTGGATCGCCGCCAAGGCCGCAAAGCTGCCGGCCGGCAAGCTGTCCAGAACGCCGCTGGCAAAAAGCTGGTAGGCCTTGGCCTTGCTGATCCGTTCCTCGGCCCGCGCCAGCTCGACGTCGTTGGTAAGGCCCAGTTTATTTGGCAAAGCCATGGGGCATGGTCCTTGGATAGTCCACTAGCTATACGAAAAAAAGTCCAAATCAATTGGCACTGTTATTCCGTATATGCCGTATTCATTTTCCAGACTCAAAATCGCCAACCTCGAACATGATCCTCTTCCGCACTGAATGAGGGTTAACAACATGATTTCGAAAACAGGATTGGCAAACTTTGGTGTGTGAATTTTTCATTCTTGAGACGTTCTTCCGCAATTTTTGCATATTCATTATTTACTTCAAAACCAATATATTTTCGTCTAAGCAATTTTGCGGCTACAAGCGTAGACCCGCTGCCACAAAATGGATCTAGCACTATTTGACCTTCATGAGTCGTAAGATCAATTAGAGCCTGCATCAACTTTATTGGCTTCTGTGTTGGATGATATCCAGTTTCTCCAGAAGAAAAACCACTCATTAGCACGTTATCAGGTGATTTTTCGTATTTTAAAAATGCATCTTCATTAAACGCACCAACTCCGTGGACTAAAACATTATCTGCGATAGTTGTTCCTATTTTATAAGGCTTTGTAAACCAAAGAATTGGCTCAAAAATTGGACGAAGATTGCCAACACGCCAACCATTCCATTTTTGAGCGTTTTCTAAATCACCTCTCCGTTCATAAACAACACTCACTCTCTGTGCTCTGTGTGGGGCGCGCTGGCGCATCCATGCAAACATGTCTTTAAAACTAAATCCAGCATCTTCTAACGCAGAAATACAGCGATGCGCATAACGCCTTCCGGCAAATATAAAAACAGACCCACCTGGCTTCACAACTCGCAACCATTCGGATGCCCAAGTAGAACACCAATCATAATACTGCTTTGGTATTTCACGATCGGCCTCGGACCAACCATTTATTGGTTTGCCTCGCTTTTTAAAAACAGCACCGGCTTTTTCTTGGCCTGGGCTGGAACCCATATAAGCTGAGTTTTTATTGTCATGAAGAACATCCCAATCTTCTGCTCCAATTCCATATGGGATATCACTTAAAATGAGATGCACAAAATTATCAGGAAGTTTTTTAAGCTCTACAACACTGTCGCCAATGAATAATTTATTTATATGCTCAATCATCAAATCATCACCTTATACAAAGAAGGCCGTTATCAGAAACAGCATTAACAACACTCATTCTACTTTCAATTTTATGCACTTGCATTAATTCCTTAATTGCCTCTTCATGACTCATTCGCATTATTTTTTCGCGCTCTGTGGCAAGAAAAATTAACGAATGTTGCTTCGCAATGACAATCGACTCGCTAGCTGCTTGCTTTTCTATCTTCCAGAGTTCATCAATTTCTTTAGAAAAACCAAGCATTGTTCTGTTTATAGCACTCCAATACTGCGAAGCATCCTTCGAAGGATTCAACGCTTGTATTGATTTAAATATTTCATGAAGTAGCATTTCTGATTTCTCTCTCCCATCAATAGCAGAATATGAAACCAACATCGCAAGATGCGAATATGTTAATATACAAACATTCCTAGAACTTGATTGCGCATATATCTGACTTGCCCTCGTAGGCAACTGATATATAGGACAAACAACCATAGCAAAAGGTTTTCCACGCTTCCAACCATCCATCGCTTGGATTTTAAAATCTTTTTGATTTTTAGCCGTCCTGCTTAATCTAAACGCTTTAGCATCAGCAACAAAGGAATAATCTGTAGCGAATGCTTCAACATCTGCGGCATCTCCACGCTCTTTCAATACTATACTTTTCAGGCCAAGAGCTTTAAATGACTCACATAAAAGAGAATCCGTATATTTTGAATATTGCTTTTCTTCGCTTGTATCATGACCATACGACTCAGGTATATCACCACCAAGTCGCAAGTGATCGATCAATGCATAAACACCGTTATCTTTAATCTCTTGAGAAAGCTCATTTTCAAGTCTTTCCGAGTTATTTCCAAAATTTCCGCTGATTTTACGAATTTCATCGACCCAATATTCTCGACGTCGTATTGCATATTTGTTTATAATTTCCATTTTATCCTCTGATAAAGATTAACATTTAACCACAAATATATGAAAAATTGCACCATTGAGCTAAGATATTTACACAGCCAATATAGAATAAAAATTCACAATTTTGCAGCAAATTCAAAAATTCGACTATGAAATATTCATGATGAGTTTTAATTCATCATCATACCAGCAATAAAGGCGATATTTTTATTAAGGGATTCATGATACAATCGCAATTAAAATAATAAAAAACATTATATTCCAACACGTTACAAACAAGGAACTATTTCAACGAAAAATCAACCTTATGCGCTGAATTCAATCCGTTCGCAGCAATACCCCAGCCCGCCCCCCTTCACTTCGACGTCATCACCCACGCCCCGCGCCATTCCTCTTCCCTCGGCCCATCGAGCACGGCCCGGCACTGGCGGACATAGGCGG
>RZYP01000219.1 GCA_009930275.1 Negativicutes bacterium | reverse complement strand
TCATCAAACAGCTTTTTAACTTTTTTCTGATCAGCAGTAGCGCCTTCTGCACCGTATGATTTCATTAAAGAAAAAATGGAATCAGCATCAATAGTTTTAGGGTCAATATTCTCCATCATTTCATTGATGTCCAGTTTTTCTTTCTCCGCTTTCTGTATCACCTTAGCAAAGGCTCTTCTCATAGGGTCATTCAGATCATTTTTGATTGAGATTACCAGATTCTGACTAGGGAATATAGTATCAATAATCTCATCCGCAGTATGTGTTGCATTGTAAGTAGTAGCCATCTTTGACTTTGTGCCATCAAGTTTCACGGTAATTACTTCATCTTTTTCGGTGATAGTCATACCAGGTTTAATAGTGTTATCAGATGCGTCTCCGGCTTGCAGAAACATAAATGGATACTTCTCTTCATCAAAAGAGGCGAATACTGCACGTTTTCCAAGCGCCCTAGTGGAAGGGTCTGATAATGGAAACTTAACATAAATATTAGATGAATTATTACCAGAAGCTCCTTTGGTGAGCGCAGGAAGAGTGATGTAGTAAGTGCTCTTCTTGGGGTTGCTAAGGCCCTCAGCAGTTAGCGTATTATCAATTAGCCCATCTCCTGAAAGGGCTTTGTAGACAGTGCTTTGTAATGCTTCCATTGCATGTTGAAGATGGCTCATTATGTAAAACTTCTGCCCCTGAACATTCATTGGATTGTCAACAAGACGAGTATAGTTAGTGTCCTCTGTGCCAATGAGCTTGACCAAAAGATTGCTTCTGTCATAATTACTCAAAGTATCCAGACCATACTCGCCATATTTCACACCGATGATATTGGCATAATCCACCAAGTTTCGTATCTGTGTTGCACCATCATACAACTTCGGCATTACTTCAGAAACATACTTCAGCACATTATCATCCACTGCAGCAGCCATAACCAGCTTACCAGTGAAGTCAGTAACAATCATTGAGTTAAATACAAGAGCATCTTCCAAACTAGCTTCAGGGCCAATAGTGTTTTTAATCTGCTGACGTATTTCCTGCATAACTACAGACGGGTCTCTACCAGTTTTCTTATAAATTTTATCACGAAGTTTTTGATCCCACGTCTGTAGCATTTTCTCTTTTTCCTGTGCTAGTTCAGGGTTGGTGGAGAAGGAATTCAACTTATCCTTGGATACGCAGTATTCAGCAGAATGTTCCAATACGAGATCGAGAATCCCGGTTTTTTCAAAAGCATCCAAATACACGGCTACGTTACGTGCTGCAACATTATTCTTCCAATCAGCTTTTTTCCCTGCACCAACACTCATAACTTTGGAGACCAAGTATGTTTTTGCATTTAATATATCATCTTCGGAAGAAGTGTCGGTCAATCTAATTCCTGAATCCTCGTTAAACAGCACATTGAAGGAAGTGAGTCGTTTCTGGTCGAAAGTGTCACCGGCCTTAAATGTAACAAAATCGTGCATACTACGACCAAACTCAGCAATACTTTTTGGTTTCTTTGGGTCTAGTCCAAGCCTTGCTGCAATAGTTCCTATACGCGCAACTATGTCATCACGCTCGATGTTAAATTGTCTGAAATTGGATGTAAATTCAGGATTGAGACCGTAGTATGGATCAAACACAGTTCTCTTAAACTTCTTATTATACAGGGTGGAATTGGAAATTGAGTTCCAAATCTGCTTTACTTTATGTGAAGTTTTAGAAAGAACGCTATGGTCTGAGAACATATGCTCTGACTGGGACAGACGAGTATCAAGAGAAAGAATCTGCTTTTTTTCGTCGATAGATGCAAACGCTTTGCGCAAAGCGCTTGTGACATTATCATCAAAAAGCATGTTATTTTGCTTTTCAGCAATACTAACAAGATTACTAACAAAGCTCTTCAATGTGGTATTAAGAAAATCTGTGTACCCAAGGGCTGCTGAGAAATAGTCACGTGCGTGCATCTGCATAGCTGCTTTAGTAGCCTCGGAAGTAGTTTTTGATGTAAATGTATCATGAAATTTCTTAATCATTTTCTCCGCTTTTAGAGTGGTATTGGTTATGGCATCATACAATTTAGTCTGATCATCGAGATCCATCAAATTAAATATTTTATTTTCACGGAACCCGTTTGCAGACTCCTTGAACTCGGCAAATGTGTGCATCAAAGATTTCAATGCAGCGCCAACCTCTACTTCCGTACCAAGCCCGGCAATCTTATTACCCATTTCCTTCATGCTGTCAAGGTAAGTGGAGAGCAACTTGAGGTGTGGAAGTATTCCAAGAAGAGGGACATTTTTAGTGGTTTCCGCCACCTGTTTTGCAGCAGTCAAAAAGTCGATTTTATCATCTCTAAGGCCACCAAAACCAAGGTTGGATAGTGTGGAAGCAATCAAGCTACGCTGCAACATACCCTCTACAATGAGCTTAGTCTCAGCTTCAATTTTTAGCAGCTTTTCAAATGGCTCTATTGACTCTTTCATAATCGCTTCCATTTTTTCCGCAACTGCTTTATTACCTCCGGTAAGGCTGGCAACTATATTAACTGCCTTGTTCACAGCATCGTCAGTTTTTTCTTGTGATCCGGACATATGGTCTCTGAAAATGCCCATAGTTTGCTCTAGAAGAAGATCATACGCCTTGGAAATCTTTGGGATGCTTTCAACAGTGGAATAGGATAAATGGAGTTTCCGCATAAATTCCTCTCTACCGGAAGCAGAAAAGAGGCTGTTTTGCCTGTTCGGGTCATCGCTATCGTCCTTGTTTTTGTCGAACATATTTTCTTTAAGTTTATCCATCATATAACGCAATATCATTTCATAGTCAAGAACACTAGCATTGTTTCCGTCGCGTTC
>RZYP01000048.1 GCA_009930275.1 Negativicutes bacterium | reverse complement strand
TATTGGCAATGGCATAATAGTTATAGAATCCTCTTATTTCGGTATTATATTGAGCTACTATGTCTTCAACCTTCTTTCCAATCATAAAGGCACGTGGTTTGGGTTTCCAAACCGTCTTTTTCCGTTCTTGGGACATCCTTACAGCATCATATTCCAAAAGCTTGTTTTTTGCTGTATCCATATTTACATGCAACATGACTGAGCCTTTTCCGAAGCGTCTTATCACACCTTTACTATCCTTATGCCTAAAGCTACAGTCACGGACAAATATTTCGTACCCTAAGAATTTAGCTTTATCGTGTGCGTTTGTTATCAGGGTCTTTTCCTCTGAAAGTTCCAATCTTAGCTTTTCTGCCATGAATTTGGCAATGTCCGCCTTGATTGTAATGCACTCGATTTTACTTCCGATAATTCCAATTAAGAAATCATCAGCGTATCTAACGTACTGGATTCGTCTGTATTCTGTATCCATCGGTTCTTGACAGGTTGTTGCGAAGGTTTGTGCCAACGTTTCTTTTATCTCTGCTATCATTTTATCCCTCACGGATTCATCCGTTATTGATTTCAGCTTCTTTGCAAGTCTTGTTTTCTTGTTATTGAGTCTACGGTATTCCGAACTTATTCGTCGTCTTTCACCTTTATTGAATTTTTCAGCATATTCCTTGATGTATTTGTCGAATCTATCAAGATAGATATTAGCCAGTATGGGACTGATAATACCGCCTTGAGGTGTTCCACTATACGTGTTTTGGAATCGCCATCGTTCAATATATCCAGCTTTCAGAAATTTTCTAATTAAGCGTAAGAAACGTTCGTCGCTTATACGCTCTTTTAGAGTATCCACAAGAATATCGTGGTTGATGTTGTCGAAGAATCCTTTTATATCTCCTTCGATAAACCACTTAACGCCTGTGAACTTTTCTTGAACTTGAGTAAGAGCGGTATGGCAGCTCCGATGTGGACGAAAGCCATGTGAGGTATATTCAAAATGTTCCTCATATATGGCTTCCAATATCATTCGGATAACTTCTTGTACTAATTTGTCCTCAAAAGAAGGAATGCCCAAAGGTCTTTCTTTTCCATTCTTTTTTGGAATATACACTCTTCTTGCTGGTTTAGGTTGATAAGTCTCTGTTTTGAGACTCTCAATAAGTTTTTCTATTCGCTGAACACTCATTTGGTCGATAGTTTTTCCATCTGTTCCAGGTGTCATATTACCTTGTTTGGCATATATGCGTTGGTACGCGACAGAGAACATATCTTCATTGAATAGAATCCGATACAGCCGTTCATACTTATAACTTGAAACAGAACTGTGTTTCACTAAATTGTTTAATATTGTCTCTGGATTTCTCATGTCTCTCACATTATCTTTTGATTATATTAAAGTAATCCAACTGTTCCCCTTTGCCATGTACAAGGCTTTCCCTTGCTCAGACTACTACGGGAACTCCGTTGCCATGTCAGATATTCAGGAGCTATTCTCCATAGCCTTGCGGCGCTCTGATTTAGGCAATCCCCATTTAGATGAGTAATAACTATTTGCTTGACAAATTGTCGGATGCGATTTCCGTCCCTTAATCCGCTTATTGCGGTTGTTTCGTAGTTAGTTCTTTTGCTCTGAACGTAACAGTACTCCGTCAGAGAACTACGACATGACGTTTGTAGTTGCCTTCCGTCATTGCTCGACAAGGTGCAACAGGACTGTCGTTTAACCAATTCGGGCTTCATCCTTATATTTGTCTTTCCACCTTGCCATTCAGTCGCAGCTTGGCAACTGGCTGACTTATGACTTTTCCGACATGCTATGCTCCCTTTTGGGTTTCCCCTCCAGATAAGTCGGATGGTGGTAGGTTTCATTTGAACTCTAACCTAATCTCTTGCAAAGGAGATATTTATTACTCACCCTTATGGGCGCACACCGTTTTTGAGAATGTTACTTCTAAAGCATACGGCGGTATCATACGGTTGAATGTTACAGATCTGGTCAGACCGTCGAAGTAATCCCCTTTCGAGGGCGAAGACACATTCTTTGCTTCCTGTGTTGTTTCTACTTCCTGTGCATTTGCTGTAAAGATGCACCCGATCATGGCGAGTGCGAAAATGAATCGTTTCATACGAATTTTGTTTTAATTGTTAATTACTTATTACTGTTGGATTTTTTTAGTGGGGGTCGCAGACCCTTTTGTTATTTGTTTACTTACGCTTTGGGAAGCAGCAATACTTTATAACCTGCTTTCAGGGTTACTTTTACTTCCCGCATTTTCTTACTGAAGAATTGCGATACGCCTTGAATGGCACTTCGCCCCAAATCGGCAGCAAGCTGTGAGCCTGCATCGTCGGTTATAGTGATACTACTCCCCATTGACGTACCCATATTGGCGGCAATCTCTTTCATGGCAGTTACTTCGTCCGAGTTCGGAACGAAGATTCCCTGCATACCGTCCATATCGTACACTTCCATTTCAACCGGTATCACATTGTCCGCATATTGAATGGAGGTAATGGTTATATGCAAACGTTCCCCGCCGATTTTTGCACTTCCCGTAAGGATAGTGTTGGCAGGTATCAGCATGCTTCCGGCTCGCATCGGCTCTTGTAAACGCAACTGTACTTCCTTTCCGTTGGAGATAGTTATCGTTTGATAGACCGAAGCCCTGATACTGTTTTTATCCGTTACCGTTTCGTTTCCGGCAGCCGTGATAAATCCCATGTTACGGGGCTTGCTGTACTGTTCAATAAATTCATCGTTATCCAGAGGGGCAGACAACAAGGAAACAACGCTCTTATGCACCTGTGAAACAGGTTTGGGAACAATCTTTTCCTTTGTGTCTATCGGTATTGATTGTTGCTGTTCCTGTCCGTTGGGCATATACTTGGATGCAATGGCATAGGATTTTTCGATCAGTTCCAGTTGCTTGTCGGCTTCCGACTTTTCAGTCAGTTGCCGTTCCAATTCCTGAATCCGTTCTTCCATTGCAAGCTGCTCCTGTTTATCCGTTTCCGAAGTCGTTTCTTCGTAGAAACTTCCTAACTGGCGGTTAATGTCTTGATAGGCTTGCGCTGAAGATTGGATCGTCGGGGTATTTCGGGAATTGTTACCGTAATTGTAGTTGCTCCCTTCATCGGGTATAGCAACCTGACTTTCATTACCCGTTTGAGCTTTCCGTTCTTCTTCCTCTCCAAGCAAATAAGCAAAGTCCTGTAAATTCCGCATCTTTTCATTTTGCTTGTTTTGCATGGCTTCCTGCTCGTAAGCCGTCCGCTTATCGCCTACGATACCGTCTTCTTTGGGTATCGGAAGTTCAGGATTGAAACCGTCGGGTTGCTGTTCTGCCTTATCGCCGGAGGGCGCAAAGATGAGCCACATAGCCCCTGCGAAAATCAGGAAGAACAACGGATAGATGAGCATCTTTTTCCGCTTCTGTAATTCCTGCGGGGTAAGCTCCTTTTTGGGCTTACTCTCCTTTTTAGTTTCGGGAACGTCCGGTTTACGGCCGTTTCCTTCATTTTCACTACTCATTATTGAATTTGTTTATATGGTTAATACTATCCGCTTTTTGCCCCTGCTCCAGTTCCAATCGTTTGATATGTTCAATTTCCATTTGCTCCTGACCGTTTTTCTTTCCCATATTATAAATGGAAGAAACCGTCATGTAGATTGAGCCTGCGCCAAATACAAAAAGCATTACAAGGATTACGATAATCCGACCGTCGGGCGTGATTTGCCCCAACAATGACCGCAGACCGTCTTCAAGCCAGTCCCTTACGGCTGTTAGTTTTTTCTTTATCATGGCTTACCGTTCTAAAGTCCGTAAATCCCTGTTCTCTATAATCTCAAAGCGTTCCATTGTGAACCCGTGCGGGTTATTGTCGGAACGTACCGAGTTGATCAGCTCGCAACGGGTTACCAAACTTCGTTCGGTAATGTTACTTGCCCTGATTATCCTTTGCCGTGCATAGGTTACCACCTTATAGGGATAAGTATCGAGGTTACAGGCGACAGAATCAATCTGAATAACCTGATTGATATTATTCGACACAATCCGGTTGTAGTAACCTTTTTCCTGCATATCCTGATAATAGCGGAAAGCACTTTTATCCACCAGAAAGAGTGCCCTGTTGATGTTTGATTCAATGGCGCTCTTATCGGGCGATAATGTGAAGAACAGTTCGTGAAATCGCTTGATATGCTCACGGGCTTCCACAGGACGGTTTTGCGACAAATCCTGCGAAAGAGCAAGCATCAATGATTTTCCTTCATCCAATACATAGATTTTTTGCCGTTGTGCTTCCGCAAAGCTGAATGAGTTCCATACCGCATATCCGGTAATTCCAGCACACAACACGACAAACACAATGGCGATAATCCGTATCTGTTTGAAACTTGTTTCAATGTTTTTTAAACTCTTAAATTCCATTTGTTTAATGATTAATTTGATTACTTACCGAGCAGACGACCGCCTATGTTACCTGCCGTTGCACCTGCGATACCACCGGCAACGCCACCTGCTTTGCTTGCTGTTTTATTTACCGCACTTCCGTATGCGCCCGCACTGCCTGATTGAATTATCCAACCTGCAACTGTCGGAATCGTGAAATATCCGATAATGCCGATTATCAGGAATACGATGTACACCCCGTTTGATCCGTCAGGGATATAAGTGGGGTCTTCCAATAATGCTATATCGGTTTTCAGCATTAATTCCTGTATTTTTGATAATACGGCGGAGAATATATCTGCGACAGGCAGCCATAGGTAAACACTTATATAGCGTGTTAGCCATTGGGTCAGCGTTGATTGGAATCCGTCATAAATGGAAAATGCAAACGCTATCGGTCCCAGTATGGCCAACACGACCAAGAAGAAGGTTCGTAGTGTATCAATGGTCAGTGCGGCAGCATTAAACAGAAGTTCAAAGAAGTCCCTGATCAGTTGTCGGAACCATTCCTTAATGTCATACCACGCACGTTCGCCCCACATACTGATAATTTCGGGGGCATCCCACATTCCGAGATCTTCCATTTTTTTGTCCCATTCTTCATTATCAACCATCCATGCTTTGCCCTCTCTAACCCGTGCATCATATTCCAACTGGTCTTTTTTCTGTTGCAATATTTGAACATCGGTTATCTGATTTTCCATAATGGTATGCGCACCTCTAACGACCGGACTCATCACGGCATTGATCGTTCCCAATACAAGGGTTGGGAAGAACATAATACACAGTCCAATCGCAAACGGGCGGAGAAGCGGAAACACGTCGATAGGTTCGGCACGGCTCAATGCCTGCCAAACCCTATAAGCAACGTAGAACAATGCGCCCAATCCTGCCAACCCCTTTGCAACGCCAATCATGTCGCTGCAAAGAGGTATCATATCCTGATAAAGATTCTGAAGAATCCCGTGTAGGTTATCAAAATTCATAACTGATTGTTTTAATTTTGATTACCAATACCTTTCGGACGGAGTGCCATACAATGCTAATACTCTCTCTGTATCTCCTTTTTCTTTGGCACGGATGAACGACACGGATATACTTTTTTGCGTGAAATACTTCGTCAGGTTGCGGTATTCCACCATTTTAGTATAGACTTCATCGACCACTTCCATGCGTTCTTTATCAGACAGGGAAAGTCCGTTACCGCCCGTTACGATATTTTTCAAATCCGTAACCAGTGAACCCCCTTCTTCCAACAGTTTGGCATATCCCCCTGAAATTGCTACGAGTTCATTCGCCGTAAAATTCGGATCGGCAAGCATTTTATTGAAGCCATTCACATAGATGTCGGTAATCTCACTTACCAATTCAATGGTCTTTTTTACTTTGCGGGCATCCTTAACCAAATTATTTACAGATTTGAGCATATCGTAATACTCCTTACCTTGCTTGTAAATGTTGGCACACTCCTTTACGTTGTTTATCATATTGGCAGCCGTCGATGTACCTTGCACCGCACTAACAATATTCTGAACTAAGTTGGTGGGATCGGTTACTACCCACTGCGCTTTTGCCTGAAACGAGAACATGGACAAAGCCACCGTCAGGCATAGAATTATTCGTTTCATACTTTTTACTTTTTAAATTGATTATTGATTTTTAGGGTTATACTTCATTGTATACCCTTTTGTATTCGCCTTCGTTGGTCAGCGAGAGCATATCCCGCTCATCATCGTAGGCAATGCGAATGATACCGTAGAAATTGAAAAAAGTAATCCCCCAACATTGAGACAAAGGGACGGTAAACGCCGTATCGTGTTTATAGGAAAACTGCAACCGGAACCGACTACCGTCATGATAAATTTCAATGTCGGGAGAACCGCAAAGGCTTTTCCACATTCCGCATATATCACTGATAGGGAAAGAGGTGTCTACTTGCGATGTCGAACATGGCTTACTCTTTTTTCTTTTCATGGCGTTATTCCCCGTACTCTTGCCGTTTGCTTTCGGCAATCTGTTTGATAGCCAGTTCGATATTGCCGTCCAGTTTTTCGGTAAGTTGTAATACTTCTATTTTCTCCGATTCTTCGGTTGTGTATGTGTAGTATTCTTCCAGACTAACTTCTGTGGCATAGACGGCGG
This sequence comes from Negativicutes bacterium, assembly GCA_009930275.1. The sequence continues at coordinate 6,821 of RZYP01000048.1, read as the reverse complement.
ATTGAACGCCACCCAAACCGAACCAGACTTCTTTGTATTTACGACTGGGTACGTTGGACATATTGATAGAGAGTATCTGCGACTTTTCCTTTTCGGTTAATCCGAGCAACGCCTGAATACTGTCGAACTTATTCATGTATTTGCGTTGGTCTAACAGGATTTTACAGTCGCTATTATTTATGATACTCTCCTTTACAATTGGCGAAGCGATAATATCATCGACTTCCTGTGTAACGACAATCGCTTCCCCGAAGAACTTACGAACGGTCTTAAAGAGGTACTTAATGTACTCTGCCATACCCTCTTTTGCAATCGCTTTCCATGCTTCCTCAATCAATATCATCTTACGGATACCCTGCAAACGGCGCATCTTGTTGATAAAAACTTCCATGATGATAATAGTTACGACCGGGAACAGGATCTTATGGTCTTTTATGGCATCAATCTCAAAGACAATGAAGCGTTTAGACAATAAATCCAGTTGTTTTTCGGAGTTCAACAGGAAGTCATATTCGCCGCCCCGATAATACGGTTCAAGCACGTTCAGGAAGTTATCAATATCGAAATCCTTTTCCCTGACTTTCTTCTCTTCCAGTGTTTTCCGGTAATCATCACGGACAAACTCATAGAAAGTATTGAAAGACGGTTCCAGTTTTTTGTCCGTTTTCAGCTTGTCTATATACTGGCTGACTGCATTAGAAAGAGCAACTTCCTCTGCCCGTGTGGGCGGTTCGTTATCCCTTTTCCACAGGGTAAGAATCAGCGTTTTGATACTCTCACGCTTCTCAATATCGAAGACGTTATCGTCCGTGTAAAAGGGGTTAAAAGCAATCGGATTCTGTTCGGTATAGGTAAAATACACTCCGTCCTGACCGCCCGTTTTCCGGTTAATCAGGTTGCATAAGCCCTGATATGAGTTACCCGTATCCACTAAGACAATGTGCGTCCCCTGCTCATAATACTGGCGGCACATATGGTTGGTAAAAAAGGATTTTCCACTTCCCGAAGGTCCCAAGATAAACTTGTTGCGGTTCGTGATAATTCCTTTTTTCATCGGCAGGTCGGAAATATCCACATGAAGCGGTTTTCCCGAAACCCTGTCCGCCATTTTGATACCGAACGGACTGACCGAACTGCGGTAGTTCGTTTCTTCAGTAAAGAAGCAAAGGGCAGGTTCGATAAAGGTAAAGAACGATTCTTCCGACGGAAAATCCCCACTGTTGCCCGGCATACCTGCCCAGTACAAAGTGGCAGCATCCACCGTATTGTGTCGGGGTTTGCACTCCATAAGAGCCAACTGGCTACCCACGTCATTACGGATATGTTTCAGTTCTTCCGGATCTTCGCTCCATGCCATTACGTTGAAATGCGCACGGATAGAGGTCAGCCCGAATGAATGTGCTTCGTTTAAATACTGGTCGATCCACTCTTTATTGATTTGGTTTCCACGACTATACCTTGATAATGACTGCATATTCCTTGCACTCTTTTCAAATTTCCGCAGGTTCTCCGCACTGTCCTCTAAAAATAAATACTGGTTGTAAATATGGTCGCAGGAAAGCATTAACCCGACGGGAGAAGCGAAAGACAAACGGCAATCGCTCCGGTCGGTCGATAACTTTTCATGCCGCATATCCGTTCCGATACGTCCAGGCAGATCTTCGGCATCCGACAGCGTATGCAGGCAGACGTGTTTGTTTCCTACCCGAAGTCCGTCGGCTCCCAGTTCCAAATCTTCCAAACAGGTGGTATCATCCAACGAAAGGGAGAAATACTTTTCAATCAGTCCCGGTATTTCACCTGTTCCCGTAATCTCATCCGATGAGATACGGGTAAGACTGATGAAGCCGCTATCGTTGATTATCCGCTCGAACTGCCCGACCGCTTCCAAAAACTTCACGCTTGTATCCTTATTGACTTCTTTGGGAATAATGTTTCCCCGACAGAGCGATGAGAAGTTGCTTTGCATCCTCATACGTTCTTTAGTCGTTTTAGTCAGGAACAGGAAACACGAATGATTCAGGAACGGACGTTCGTTGAAGTGTTTTTCAAAACTGCGGGACAGGAAACTCATATCGTCTTTATCGGTAGCAGGTTTGTAAGTTTCACGCACGAACCAATCCTGCTTATGCACTACACTGTATTCAGGCAATACTTTTACGGCTTTAGCCCAAGACGAATGTATCGCTTCGTATTCCGAATTGGTTACGGTAAACAGCTCCGGCAGTTCCACACAGAAAGCAACGGTTATGTCCGCATCTTTACTGATGATGCAGTCATGTTCGACAGCCAATAGCGGAAACTTGCTTTCAATGGTAGCCGCTTTCATTATATTACGCATAGGCTACCTCCTTTCTTTTCCGTTTGAACAGGCGGTGCGGAGTTTTCCGGTTGATCAGGTAGCGGGGATGTTGCCGGACAGCCATGAGTTTCATCAAGCCGTGTTCCCCATATTTTTGATTCAGGTTAAAGGTCATCCATACCAAAACCGATGCAGCGATTACACCGAAGCCGATGCAAATCCACTGGTCAATGCCAATCATGTACATGATGACAAAAACCACGAAGACCGACAACAGTCCACCTGCAAAAATGAAAAGGTATTGAGCCTTTAAGCCTTTGAACTCAACGCTTTTGCCTATTCCTTTATTTATATTATACTCCATTGTAAGAAGCGGATTAAAGGAAGAAGGAGCGCAGAATGGTAGCGGCAACGATAAGGAAGATACAGGCTCCGAACCAACTGGCGGCAGTTTTGCTTGTGTCGGGATCGCCGGAACTGAACTTGCCGTACACCTTTACGCCCCCAATCAAACCGACAACGGCTCCGATTGCGTAAATTAATTTCGTTCCCGGATCGAAGTAACTGGTTACCATGTTGGTAGCTTCGGTAATACCACCGACACCGTTTCCCTGTGCGAACGCACTTGAAACAGCAGCCAAGACAAAGGCTGCGGACATAAGAATTTTTTTCTTTGTCATAATGATAAATTGTTAAGTTGGCAAGCGGGGTGGATAGTCCCGCCTGCCGGGTTGAATAATCTGTTACTTTTGAATTTTTTTAGTGGTGGCTTTTGCGTTAGCCGTAATCTCTTTCTTTCATCTTTTAATTGTTTTACATCATTAATACTATTCGCTATGCGAAATCCCGGATATTAAAATTATCGGGAGCTTTCTTTGCGTTTTCGTCCGCTCCGGCTTCCTTGTCTTTCCGCCTGTTGAAATCGGCAAGGCTTTCAGCCATAAGGTCGCTGACAATCCGTTTGGCATCGGGCTTACCCGAAACAACCTTCTCAAACATATCGGTTTTCCGTATTTCCAGTAAGGTATCGCCAGCCCTTTGCTTTTGCTCCGGTGTTGCTTCGTCCGTTTTGTTTACCGTCCGAACGGCATTTCCTAAATCGTCAAATTGAACTCCCGAAGCAAGGGCGGCTTGCGCCGTTCCTTCCACTTCTTCCGTTTCGTCTTCTTCGTCTTCAGGTTCATCTTCGTTCTCTGTTTCCGCTTCATATTCGAGCGGATAATCTATATCCATCGGCTCGTTATTTTCATCAGTCGGAGTATCGGAAAATGCTTCATCCAGTTCTTCCGGCGGTACTTCTGCCGAAGGCTTTACCTCGTTAGGCGGAACAAATGTATCAGGTTTTTCTTCCCTGTTTTCAAATTTTAGCGGGGTGGCAGCAAGTGGCTTCGATTTGGCAGTGAGTGGCTTCGAGGCACTTAAATCGAATCGGCTTTTTCCGACTATATCCGTCTTAATCTGCCCTGTTTCATGGATTGAAGAACCTTTGCCGACAATATCCTTTTTCCGTCTTTTCCCTGCCCTTAGATACAGAAAGTATATTCCGACAAAGAGGGCGTAGAGGGCGACTATGGTTATGAATATCTTTTCCATTATTTCTTTTTAGGAGTTAAATAGTCACCATCGCTATTTTTTTTATACAGTTCTGAAATATCATCCTGAAAGGTTTCAAAATGGTGTTTCAGTATGTTGTCTATGTAGCTGAATAGGGTAACTTCATTATCTCCGATAGTCTTCACTATCTTTGAAATCCGGCTATGGTATTTTTTGCGGATGCCGACTAATTTTCCGCTTCTTGTAGGTATGTTCACATTTACAAGAAATCGTTTTTTATAGTCCGCCATAGATTGTTCAAGTTTCGTTTTTTCGTTTGGAACAACTATCATTTCCAACTCCTGTTCTTCGTCCGGAGCAGGTTTTTCACTCTCGTTTTGTTTTACTCGTTTCCTGTGGCGTATCGCTTTGGGAATCATAACTACTGCCAATACGATAAGGCAGCATACCACAAGACCTATCATAATTGTAGTGTTATTGTATAAAATTGGATTGGGTATCATACGTTGATTTTTTTAGTGGTTAGAAAATACTTTCGTTATTCTTGTTATACAGTTCCGTTATCTCATCTTGGAAAGTTTCAAAATGATGATTCAGTACATTGTCAATGTAGCTGAACAGGGAAATCTGATTTTTGCTGATGACTTGAACGATTTTCATTATCTTATCGTGGTGGTCTTTGCGTATGTACACGGATTTTCCGGTACGTGCCGTAATTCCTGCTTCCTGAATAAACAGTTCTTCGTAATCGGGCGCTTTACTTCGTTTACGCTTCGGTTCTTCACGGGGGGCTTCTGCCTGAACAGCCGCAGGCGTTTCAGTTTCTTCGGGTTGGACTTCCTGTGTTTCTTTTTCGTGTTCAGGAACTAACGCTTTGGGTATGGAACTCGGATTGTTCCGTCGTTCCTTGTTCTTGAATGAGGATATGACAAAGTTTGCATCTATCTCATTCAGGTTTACATTTTCTTTTTTTGCCATTGTCTGTTATTTTAAGATTTCCAACATTTCTTCTATCAGGGTATCGAGATTACTACCCTTTACCAGTGTTTTGTCCGCAGGGAACAGTGTAGAGCGGAACAGGGCTTTATGGCTGACCGATTGTTCACGGCGAAATCGCTTGCTGTCAGGCATAAATGTTTTGAAAAGCGGAAAGCCCAGTTTGTCGATCACATCTTCGTAAACCTCATACAGTTCGGTTTTCTCCCGTCCATCAACAAGATTCCAAAGCAGGTACATCCCTTTAATTTTGGCTTTGCCGGGTGTAATCAGGGCATCATTGACCGTAATCACATATTGCAGGGTACTTTCCAATACTAAGCGGTCGGCACTGATCGGCGCAATAATGTAATCCATGTGCGAGAGGGTGTGAACCACTTCCGGGTTATTGATTGTTCCCGGCAGGTCGAAGAACACAAAATCGGGTTTCAGTTCTTCGATTGCTTCTTTTGCATCTTCCAATGCGTTTTCGGGGCTGCTTTCAATCACTTCATACGCCTTTTTACCTAAAGAGGAAAACTGTTCGTAAGCCATGAGTTTGTAATGGTCGTCTTCCATAGCCATTTGTAAATCCCGCTCACGCATTTCCGCAATCGAGTGTTGCGGAAAGTCGCAGTCAATCACGGCTACATTATAGCCTTTCACATAGTGTAGGTAGCTTGCTACCAAAACCGTCAGGGTTGTTTTTCCGGCTCCGCCTTTTTGAGTGCTGAAAGCCACGTTCAAAGTTTTCTTTTCCATTGTCTGAAATTTTAATTGTTACACATTGTTTATCTGTCCGTTCGGCTGTACAACTGTCTGTATGTTCAGCCATATATTTATCTGTCTGCTTATCTCTCCGTCTGTCTGTTCGTATGTTGGGCTGTTTGTCCGTCCGTCTGTTTAGCTGTATAGCCGTTGGAACGTTTAGCCGTTTAGCCGGTCGGCTGTTGAATCAGCCGTTTGTTTGTCCGTTTATTCGGCTGTATATCCATATAGCCAATTGTCTGTTTTTATATCCGTTCAGCTATCCGTATAACTGTACGGTTGTCTGTCCATACAATCATTTTCACTGCAAATAAAAACCTATTTCCCCGCAGAATTATCACTTTTCGACGGGGTGGCAGCAAGTGGCGTCGATTTGGCAGTGAGTGGCTTCGCTTACTGGAATACAGCACGTTACTTTAGCCTGTAACTTTGCAGCATGAAACGTCGGGAGGTATTCGACCGCCCTTTTCACTCGCTTCACTCGCATTCATATCTGTCCCTGTTCAGGACAGATTTTATTTGCAACGAAGCAAATAGCAAGCTGTATTTTTTGCTGCACGGAAACCGTTTTGCTGCAAAAAATGCTTGCCCCACAAGGGGGGACGCACCCTCCGAAGTCGGTTGCTTTTGGCAATCATTTGAGTGATGATTGAATGGGCGGCAGGATACCGCAACGACGGATTGTACCACTAAAAAAATCCGACGTATGAATGAGAATGCAAGTAACACCCCGAAACGGGGTAAAGGGGGGCGAACCCCGAAGAATGATCTGGCTAATTACCGATACTCGGTAAATTTTACAGCCGTAGAACACGCCCGATTTCTCACGATGTTTGAGCAATCGGGACTGCAATCGAAAGCCCGTTTTATCGCTGCCCGTGTCTTTGGCGATGAGTTTCGGGTAGTAAAAATCGACCGTTCCGCTATGGAATACGTTACCAAACTCACTTCTTTTTTTGCACAATTCCGCTCCGTTGGCGTGAATTACAACCAAGTTGTAAAGGAGTTGCACAGCAATTTTTCGGAGAAAAAAGCATTGGCTTTGCTCTATAAATTGGAGAAAGCTACTGTTGATTTGGTCGAAATCGGAAAGAAAATTCAGGAGTTATCAGAAGATTTTAAGGCTAATTATTTAGGAAAACAGTAGCAGAATGGTTGCAAAAATAAATATCGGAAGCAACCTGTACGGTGCGTTGGCATACAATCAGGAGAAGGTGAATGA
>RZYP01000047.1 GCA_009930275.1 Negativicutes bacterium | reverse complement strand
TACCATACCCGTCAAGCCTTTCTGCCCGGCGAGGTGACGCCGGAAGAGGCAAACCGCATCGGGCAGGAACTTGCGCTGGCCTTCACAAAGGGACGGCACTCCTTTATTGTCTGCACGCATATTGTAAAGGGTACAGGTGCAGGCCATCTCATCCTCACGGTATAACTGATGTTCTCTAGCGTATCCACAGCAGGAGTCCGGATACCATTTGTGCGCCCGAACCTACTCGACAATCCAAGCAACGTATTGCAGGATTTTGCTTTCAGAGATCTCCGGCAGGCTTCTCTGTTGGCGCTATAGACCGCCCCTCCCAGATTTAGGAGAGTAGCCGCGAGCTTTTCCCCTATTGCTCTTTCGGGGTGGTGTATTGCGCCGAAGCTCAATTATGACAGTAGAAGGAGCGCAACCGATGGCTCTGGCAACTGCCCGTATTCCGAGACCATGCTTGACGAGGGCTTTAATCGCACCTCACTTTTCTGCTCTAAGAAGCTGTACCTTCTTGTGTTCTGCTTTAACTGCGGTATAATCTTGGCAGTCCATAGTGATTGCCCTCCCTTGGAAGGTGGTTGTGTAATAACTCCATTCTACAACGTGGAAAATCACTATGGTTTTTTCCTATCCGGCCAACTTCATTTTACAATCGCCCCTTTATTTTTCAACCTAAGAAACGCTTTTGTGGATTTATTTCAATGCAAATAACGCCCTACAGTGAGGTGAAATCTTAGAAGCTTTTGCGAAGCGGAACTGTGAAAGTAATATTTTGCATAAAATACTTGAAATATGTTGAAATATTAAACTTATAGTTGTATGATACAATTGTATTATACAACTATATTAATAGGTGATTTATGTGTTTATATGTGATATCAGCATTTTAAACCGATACGGTAAGCAACGATTGGACGAGCTGCTTAGAGAGCTGTGCATAGATTGGCATATGCTGGTAGCGTTGCTGGTGGTTGAGCAGGCGCCCGGCATCAGTCAAGCGCGTTTAAGCATATTTTTGCAAACTGATAAAGCAAATATATCCAAAATTTTAAAGTCTATGGAACAAAGAGGGCTAATCCAGCGTGTGGCTGACCCGGCTGATTTGCGCAATAAGATTTGCTATGCAACAAGCGAAGGCCAGCTGTTGGCTCCTCAATTGTGGAAGATTCTAGATTTATGGGAAAACGTATGTTTCCAAAATATAGACAAAAAGGATTTGGAAGTATTCAAAAGAGTCAGTAATACCATTTGCCAAAACCTAATCAAGGGATTGGAAATGTAAAAAAGGAGTGCTTTAGCGTGAAGAAAAAGGTTGTTGTTATTGGTGCAGGTGTTGGTGGACTTTCTGCTGCTGTTCGCCTGCAAAATGCCGGATACGAGGTGGAGATCTTTGAACAGGCAGATATGCCCGGTGGGAAAATGCATCAGATAAAAGCGGAGGGGCATACCTTTGATGTTGGCCCTACCCTTGTGATGATGCCCTCGATATACCGCGAAGTGTTTGAGCTGGCCGGGCGCAACCCCGATGATTATATCCCTATGACCCGTCTAGAGCCAATGTATGAGGTGTACTTTAAAGGCAGCCCCCTGCGCCACTACACCGTAACCTCTGACCTTGTGGAGCTTATGAAGCTTGCAGAGTCCAAGGGACCCGCAAACGCTAGGGGTTTTTTTAACTATATCAGCTCTATTTACGAACGGTATCAGGTGGCGCTGGATCACTTTATTACTCGACCTTTTCGCAAACCCTCCGATATTTACAATCCCTTTATGCTCCGTCAGGCATTGAAACTTAAAACCTTTGACAGTGCTGATCAAATGATGGCATCCTTTATGCCTGATAAAGACCTCCAGCAAATGCTAAGTTTCCAAACCCTTTATATCGGTGTTTCGCCACAAAAAGGCCCATCTCTTTATAACATTATCCCTATGATTGAACTTTTGTACGGAGTTTGGTTTATTAAGGGTGGAATGCATACCATGGCAACACAGATGGCAAGGCTTTTTGAGGAGCTGGGCGGTGTGATACATTACAATGCCCATGTTGATAAAATCCGCACAGATGGAAAAAAAGTGCTTGGCATTTCGGTGGGCGGCAGCTCTATCGATGCACCCTATGTAGTCTGCAATGCAGATTTCCCTTATGCCATGACCTCATTAATTGAAGAAAGCAGTGTGCGAGGCAAATATACACCCCAAAAGATAGAGAAAATGGACTATTCCTGTTCTTGCTTGGTATTTTACTGGGGTGTAGAGGGTACTTTTCCAAAGCTGGCAGCTCATACCTTTGTAATTTCGGAGGATTTAGAAGACAACCTAAACAGCATTTTTGATGGCCGTAAAATCAGCGACCCATCCATTTACCTACATATTCCCTCCCAGGTCGACCCTGATATGGCGCCAGCAGGCCGGTCAAGCTTTTATGTGCTTATGCCTGTTTCCGAGCTTGTTACCGCACAGTACGAGTGGAATGACGATACAGTTGATTATTACCGACAAAAGGCATATGACACGCTCTCACAGCTCCTTGAGCTCACAAATATCCGCAATATGGTTACTGTTGAGCGTGTTTTTACTCCCAAGGATTTTGAACAGAGCTTTTCTGCCTACCGCGGTGCAACCTTTGGGCTGCAGCCTACCCTGAGGCAGAGCAACCATTGGAGACCGCAGGCCAAATCAATGCAGTGCCAGGGGCTTTATTTTAGCGGCAGCAGTACCCATCCGGGCGCGGGTGTGCCGATTGTACTGCAAAGCGGTAAAATTTGTGCCGAGGAACTGCGCCGGGACGAACCGGAGGACAATTTTTCATGAGAACAAACATATCTTTTGACAAAACTCTAACCACGTCATATCATGCTGCTGAGGAAATTATGAAGGACAGAGCCACAAGCTTTTACCAGGCATTTCATCAGCTTCCCACCGAGAGATTTCAAGGGGTTGCGGCGGTGTACGCCTTTTGTCGCTACGCAGATGATACCGTGGACCAAGCATCCTTAAGACAAAAAGGCAGTGAGTTGGAGCAGCTGGATCGGTTGGAAGCAAAGCTGCGGGCTATGTATACAGAACAGCATAATTGGGAGCTTTCTGACGACCAGCCTTGGTGGCCTGCCTTTGCAGATACGGTGCGCCGCTTTGCCATACCGATAGACAGCTTTTTGCATCAAATAGAGGGGCAGCGCAGAGATGCAGATTTTAGCGATGTTCAAACCATGGGGGAGCTGCTGGAGTATTGCCGCCTGGTGGCAGGCTCAGTGGGAACAATGCTACTTCCGCTTTTGGTAGCCGACGACGCAGATTTGGACAACAGCGAGTTTGTGCACGCCTGCCAATCGCTTGGGGTAGGTATGCAGATAACCAATATATTGCGGGATGTAGGTGAAGACCTTAAAACAAGAAACAGGATATACCTGCCCGCTGATTTGCTAAAAGAGTATCGGATCACGCGTGTGGAGCTCTTAGAGCTAGCAGCTTGCACCGATGAATCAAGGCTGCAGGCGGCAATCCCCCAAAGCTTTATTTTGCTGTGGGAACGGCTGGCTATGCTTGCCGATGAATACTATTTTGAATATGAGAACTGGATTTCCTGGTTTCACCCCAGTTGTCAAATTCCTCTGACATCAGCGGCTTTGGTGTATCGAGCCATTGCCGATGCAGTGCGGGGACAGTCATACAATTGCTTTAGCAAGCGTTGCTACACCGATGCAGCAACCCGAGCTGTTCTAATCGCCTCGGCTACAAAAAGGGTGATGCGGCAAAAACATAAGTTGCCCGTAGCAGTATGCAGTACAACATAGATTGAGTTTAAAGGGGAAGTTTATGCAAAACATGATTGGCATTGCACTCTCCATGGCTTATATTTTACTGGTACTGGCAGTTGCCACAGTAATTGCCCGTATCAACAAAGGAGCCACCGAAAAATCACGCAAGTTGGTGCACATCTTGGTAGGTAATTGGGTGTTTATTACCCCAATGTTTACCGAGCTATGGGCGGTGCTACTTGTGCCGTTTTCATTTATTATTATCAACAGCCTAAGCCTTAAATACAAGCTAATTCCAGCTATGGAGCGCAATGATGACAGCTTAGGTACAGTCTATTATGCTATCAGTATGTTTGTACTTTCAGGAGCAGGGTTTATATTGGGGTGGAAAACCCTTCCCTTTATTGGCCTGCTTATTATGGCCTACGGCGATGGGTTGGCCGCAATCGCAGGAAAGCGCTGGGGGCTAAGCAAACCGTTTTCTTTCGCCCCTCAAAAAACCTTAGTCGGCAGTGCCGTGGTTGCGGTGGCCGCCTTTATCATTACGGCCGGGTGTATTTTTGCTTTTGCAAGCCCGGCACAGCTAGAGGTCACAGGCTGGCCCATGGTGCTGGTTATTGCGGCAGCAACAGCTGTTTTTTCTGCTTTTATTGAGCTGACAGGCAGCAAGGGTTGCGACAACCTAATACTTCCCATTGGCTCGGGGCTTTTTGCCACATTGTGTTTGTACTTTGGTAGCATGGGTTATTATCTATACCTTTGCATAGCGGCTGCGATTTTAATTTTTGCTTATAAGCTACGTGCGATTACACCTGATGGAATTGTTGCTGCCCTGCTCACCGCCGCTACGCTGTACGCCTTGGGTGGGATGTGGATTGGAGCAAGCCTTTTGGTGTTCTTTATCCTTGGCAGCGGGGTGAGTCGCCTAAGAAATTCCCACAAGCAAAAGGCGGAGCAGCTACAGGAGCTGGGAGGACCCCGTAACTGGAAGCAGGTTTTGTGCAATTCTCTTCCTGCCTGTGTATTACTGTGGATTTCGGTGTTTTATCCCCAGCCAAGCCTGTTGCTTCTTTCCTTCGGGGTATTTTGTGCGGCTGCCGCTGACACCTTTTCTTCTGAACTCGGCATGATGAGCAAAGGCAAAGTGTATAACATTTTAAACGGCAAGCCGATGCAAAGAGGCTTGTCTGGCGGCGTATCTCTGACAGGGCTAGCAGCTGGTTTGACAGGCAGCCTGCTGCTTGCAATACTTGCACTGCCTGAGTTTGGCTGGAAGGGGGTAATATTTGTCGGCGCACTGGGATTTTTGGGTTCTGTTATCGACAGTATACTTGGGGCAGCTTTTCAACGTAAGTACTTAGGCACAGGGGGTGAGATGCAAGACAGACCACATTACCACAACGAACAGCCATTAAAGGGATACAATTTCATCACCAACAGTGCAGTAAATTTGATCAGCCTGAGCTTAGTATCTTTGTGTGGACATTTGGTGTATTTTATGACCTTCTTGCCCAAATAAAGCACACATCGTCTGTATAATTTTAAAAGGAGGCTTTGAGATGTCCATCTATGATTATTCCTATGTTTCCATTGAAGACCAACCAACCAAGCTGTCGGAGTATACCGGAAAGGTGCTGCTGATTGTAAACACAGCCAGCAAATGTGGCTTTACACCCCAGTATAAGGGGCTAGAGGAGCTTTATCAAAAATACAGAGATCAAGGTTTTGTGGTTATCGGATTTCCGTGCAACCAGTTTATGGAGCAAGAACCGGGCAGCTCGGCCGAAATTGCTGAGTTCTGCTCGCTACGTTATGGCGTAAGCTTTCCGCTGTCAGAAAAGGTAGATGTTCGCGGGGAAACTGCAATACCTCTTTACCGTTACTTGACTACGCAAAAAGGCTTTGAAGGGCTTGGAAAGGGCATAAAAGCAAAAGCACTTGAAACCATGCTCAAGGCAAAGTATCAGTCAAGCTACAATGACCCGCAGATAAAATGGAACTTTACAAAATTTTTAGTTGACCGCAGCGGTAGAGTTATTGCAAGATTTGAGCCTACGGTTGAGCCGAAGGACATTGCGGCAGAAATCGAAAAACTGCTGTAAGAAGACAGTCTTTTTCTCAAAATACACATTTACACCACTCTTTTGCAACGCAATATCCTAACTTCGGGGTAACAAACCACAAAAATTGTTTTTATGGATGATTATAGGAGGATAGTTATGAGCAGTAGAAAAAATGCATGGGTCAATGCTTTGTTTTTAATGGTAACGCTTGGAATTAACACACTGGGTGCTTTGGGAATTATCAACGGCCTTTCTCAAAAAGAGGTATCTGATATGTTCCCTACTCTCATTACCCCAAGCCCCTCTACCTTTAGCATTTGGAGTGTAATCTATTCCCTGCTGATTGCATCTGTTCTTGTAATGATTATTAAGAATAAAGATTCATATTATCACCAGGCCATCAATCGGCTCCCTGTGCTTTTCCCTCTTTCTTGCATATTTAATATTGCGTGGATTATTTCCTTTTCTTATGTTCAGATTGAACTGTCTGTACTTTTTATTTTGGGGCTTGTCTTCACGCTGGCCTTGATTTGCAAGCAACTTTTGCACATACAAGAAGATGGGCGCTGGCTGCTGCCGCTGACCTTTGGGCTATATACAGGGTGGTTGTTTATTGCAACTGTCGTCAATATCTCTGCGGCACTTGTCAAGCTTGACTGGAATGGTTTCGGTCTGGCTGATGAAATTTGGGCTGCCATAATTTTGATTGTAGCAGTTTTGCTGGTTATCGGGGTACAATTAAATATTCGCAACGCTGTATTTCCATTGCCTGTCGCCTGGGCTTATTTTGGAATTTATCAGTTTCTGAAAGCATTGGAAGGCTTCGGAGGGCAACATGGTCTTTTGCAGGTCATATCACTTGCAGGGATGACTGTTTTAATTGCTTCCGCTGCAATTCAGCTTTATAGAAACCATTTTTCTCTAATTCCATCATTAAAAAATAATTAGTTGCTTATATCTTGGTACAAACCAAGCTATGGGCACCCAGGAGAGAGATGTGGACAGCCTGTGGAAAATTCTTAAAAAACTTTCCGAGCATTTTAACTTTCATTAAAGCCATACTGAAAGGAATTACTATGACCAATTTCGGGTATGCCTGCCTTGCTCTGGGTGTTGTTGACACGCAAATGAAGTCCTGCACAATGCGCACTGCCACACCGGAGCGATTACGAGAAATTATCGAACACAATCTTCAGGTGCTAATGCGGCTTGTGCAATATAATAAAGCCAACCATATACATTTATTCCGTATCAGCTCCGATTTAATTCCATTTGGTTCTAGTCCTGTAAATACCTTGCGGTGGCAAGAGGAGTTTGCGGATGAGTTTAAAAAAATCGGTAAGGCAATTGCGGATGCAGGTATGCGTGTTTCAATGCATCCTGGGCAGTATACGGTTATTAATTCCCCTGATGATGATGTAGTGAATCGTGCTATTGCTGATTTGGAATATCATCAACAAATACTGAACCTGCTGGGCACAGACAGTACAAGTAAAATCATACTGCATGTTGGTGGCGCCTATGGGGATAAATTATCTGCAATCCACCGGTTTTACCGAAACTGGAATCGGTTAAATGATAGCGTGCGTAGCCGGATAGTACTTGAAAATGATGAACGTATTTACAACATAGTAGATGTGCTGAAGATAGTGGGGCAATTAGGTATTCCCGCTGTGTTTGACACGTTACATCATTCCATTAATTTTCCTAAGGAAAACGTGTCTGAAGCCAACTGGATTTTGCAATGTGCCAAAACCTGGGGCAAACTTGATGGAAGACAAAAGATTCACTACTCGCAACAAAGCTCTGCCGGGAAGCCGGGCGCACACTCCAAAACAATTTACACCGAACAGTTTCTTAAATTTTATCAAACTGTGCGCCATTTGGATCTGGATATAATGCTGGAGGTAAAAGATAAGAACCTATCCACTATAAAGTGCAGTCTGATGGCTTCAGAGACAAACAATATCTCTGCCTTAGAACGAGAGTGGGCAAAATATAAATACAGTGTGCTTGAGCATTCGCCCAGTGGATATTTGGCAATACGTTCACTACTAAAGGATAAAGGAGCGTATCCAGCAGAACAGTTTTACAGTATATTAGATCAGGCAATGGATGAGCCGCTGGAGACTAACAATGCTGTCAACGCGTTGCTGCATGTTTGGGGATACTTTAAAAGTGTTGCGCAGCCGGATGAAAAAAAACGGTTTCTGTCCAACCTTGATAAATATAAAAACAATACCCTCAAGTTAACGATAGTAAAGAATCAACTTTATAAACTGGCGAATAAATATGAGGAGAAGTATCTTCTTCAATCATATTATTTTTAAAGGGATGATTGTAAAATGAAACTGGACAGATAGGAAAAAACCATAGTGATTTTCCACGTAGTAGAATGGAGTTCTCAAACAACCATCTTCCAATGGAGGGCAATCACCATGGACTGCCAAGATTATACTGCAGTTAAAGCAGAACACAAGAAGGGACAGCATCTTGGAGCAGAAGAGCGAGATGCGATTAAAGCCCTCGTCAAGCAGGGTCTCGGAATACGGGCAGTTGCCAGAGACATCGGTTGCGCTCCTTCCACTGTCACAAATGAACTTCGGCGCGGTAGTGCCGAAAATTTTGTGTATTCTCCGAACGCCAGATAGTATTAAGTGGCTCGGCAGGGCAAGGTTCACCTTTGCCCTGTTTGGTTACCGTAACACGGTGCCCTTAGAGCCGGACGTTGACCCTGTCTCCGAAGTAGATCATCAGGTGCATCAGAATATTTCCCTAGTCCTTGATCGGCATTGTCCATTTCTCCGTCACCTGCATCGTTACCAGATACAGCTACTTCAAAAGGGCATTATCGCTGACAAAAACGCTCTTGGTTTTAGTGGTTTTACGGAGATGGGGGTTGAAATTCTCAATGGCGTTGGTGGCATAGATGATTCACCGGACCTGCTCGGGGTACTTGAACATGGTAGCCAGCTCGTCCAGATGCTCCCGCCATGAAGGAATAGCCGCAGAATATTTCGCTCCCCAGACGCGCTCTATATCGTTCGGGGCCTCTAGCGCAATTTTCTGGGCAGGTGCCTTGTAAATGGGTTTGAGCGCAGCCGTAAAAGCCTTGACGTCTTTGTACGAAACATACCGGGTGGAACTTCTGATCTGATGGATGATGCAGCGCTGGATTTCGGTTTTGGGGTATTATGTGTAAACTGCTAGTTTGTCACATCTATGAACACCTCATCGATGGAGTAGACATGAATAACCCGACCAAATGCTTTGAGGTACAGCGTGACGTGCGTATTCCCGCAAAGAAGCTCATAACAGAGGAGCCCAGGGTTTCCGTTCATACTCTCCGGTTTTTTCATCCCGGCAGCGCTCATGCCCAGCTCACGCTTGGCCAGCTCACATGCTCGGGTCAGGCTCAGCTTAAACTTCTTTTCCATGGTGCTCTTCCTCTTGCTCTTACTATCCGGGCCACGCCGCTGCAATGCCTTTCGAACGACCTCTCGCTCTTTCTCAAGGTCGTAACCGGGCCGCTGGTTCTTATCTAGCTTCCCGGTCTGGCCCCGCTTCAGCTCGTCATAAATGGTGCTGAGGTGGCAGCCTATTTGCCTATTTCATATGCAATATTTAGTGCGGAGGCTTCCTCCAAGTACCGTTTTGCTATCAACTGATTGTCATCAAATGTCAAGTATCCCTTGGCAATAGCCATGACCTCCTCTAGGGTAAAAAATGCCCAGAAGGGAATTTCTCCCCTTCTGGTTTAACAATAGCATCTTCATTGCCCAGTCGGGGATGCCATAGCGTTTCAGCGGCGGCGGTACCGCAAGGCAGATGGTCTTTTCCGTTCGGCTCTCGTCAGCTACAACGGGGTTCGTTTTCATCGGATCAAGCCCGCGTTCGATACATTCAACCGAAGCATAAAAAGACTTGAGGTGGATGGCTAAATAGATCCTGTTTTCCATACTTCGGCTGCTCCTTTCAGACGATTTTATTCATCCCCACCAGCTTTCACCGTGTGCAAGTGTATTATACCACGCCGGGCAACCATGCAGGCAAAAGGAGGTGACGCTTATCGCCGCCACAAGACTGATTCCTATCCATGCCGGGAGCGGCAGGACGATTGAGGATGTCATCGACTATGTAGCTAACCCGGAGAAGACAAGAAACGACGAACTCATTTCCTCTTTCATGTGCGAATCCAAGACCGCCCATGCTGAGTTCGCGCTTTCCAAGCGACAGTATGCACAGCTCACTGGGCGCAGTCAGGGTAGCCAGGATATCATCGCCTACCATACCCGTCAAGCCTTTCTGCCCGGCGAGGTAACGCC
The DNA here is from genome assembly GCA_009930275.1 of Negativicutes bacterium. Next base: position 3,274 of record RZYP01000047.1, on the reverse strand, counting down.
GGAAGAGGCAAACCGCATCGGGCAGGAACTTGCGCTGGCCTTCACAAAGGGACGGCACGCCTTTGTGGTTTGCACCCACATCGACCGGCACCATGTTCATAATCACATCATTTTCAATTCCACCGCTTTGGATTGCAGGAGAAAGTTTCGCAACTTCATCGGCTCGGCCTTTGCCCTGCGCCGGGTCAGCGATAGGATTTGTCTGGAGCATGGTGTGTCCGTCATCAAGAACCCCAAGCCCAGCCGGGGCCACTACGGCCAGTGGCTGGAAGTGATGGGCGGCGACTGTCCTCTCTCTTTTCAGGAGCGGCTCCGACAGGCCATCGACACCGTGCTGGAGAAGCACCCGCTCGACTTTGAAGCATTCCTTGCTGAAATGCAGGCGACCGGTTATGAGATCAAGCGCGGAAAACATCTCTCGTTCCGTGCACCGGGGCAGGAGAAGTTCACCCGCTGCCGAGAGAGTACCCTAGGCGATGACTACACCGAGGAGGCGATCCGTGAGCGCATCGCCGGGAGAAGGCAAGCTCCTGTTCTCCGTGGCGGTGTTCCCAAGGCTCCGCTGCAATCCGTCAATCTGCTCATCGACATTCAGGCAAAAATCCAGTCCCGCAAGGGACCGGGATTTGAACGCTGGGCCAAGGTTCACAATTTGAAAGCGATGGCGCGGACGCTCATCTATCTTCAGGAGCAGGGGCTGGACCGCTACGATGTCCTCTCTGAAAAATCAGCAACGGCTACTGCCCGATTCAATTCTCTTTCAGATCAAATGAAAGGTCTGGAAGCAAAACTGACCGCCAACGCTTCCCTGCAAAAGCATATCGTTGACTATACCAAGACCCGGCAAACCTACATCGACTACCGAAAAGCCGGATACAGCAAAAAGTTTCGGGCCGAGCATGAGACGGATATCCTCTTGCATCAGGCGGCGAAGAAAGCCTTTGATGAGCAGGGGATGAAGAAGATTCCCACCGTCAAAAGCCTGCGGGCCGAGTATGCATCGCTGTTGGAGGAAAAGAAAAAAGTGCGCCTGGAATACAATCAGGCGCGCTCGGATATGAAAGAAATCCTTATTGCAAAATCCAATGTGGACAGGTTTTTAGGAACGGATTCCCGCGCGCAGGAGCGCGAACCCCATGCCCAGCAGAGGTGACAGGCACTGAATTAGCGCCCCGAAAGGGGTGCGCAGCCGCTCCGCAATGCGGGGCGATCAACGGGGGACTGGGGGCGAAAGCCCCCAGCAAGCAAAGCAGACCAGTGCGCAGTGCGCGCTGGTCTGCCTTGCTTGCAAGAAGCCTTCAGATAGCTCCTCCAGGGTTTGATACCCGAGCTTCTTTCGTGGACGGCCATTTATTTCATTGCAAAGGTCAGAACTTGGGCAGGTGTGAACTTCTCAATAGAAACAACCTTGGGGATGTAGCCCCACAGCAAGCGGTTGTGACGTTCATTTACAGGCCGCTCCCACGAGGAATAGGGGTGGACGAAGTTGACCTTTGTGCCCCACTATTCCGTTTGAGCGAAATCCTCAAATTCCGAACCGTTGTCAGTGGTGATGGTTTTAAACACATCAGCAAACCGTTCGCCGAACTCGGCGTGCAGTATCTGCATAGCTTCATGTATCGCCCCGCTGGTTTTGGCGGGAATCCGCATGGCGATGTAGTAGCTTGTCATTCGACTAACGAGGGTAAAGACGACGGTCTCCTTGCCATTGCGTCGGCCAACAACCGTATCGGCCTCCCATTGACCCATTTCGGTGCGGGCATCAACAATGGCAGGCCGATTGCTCTCCTTTGGCGGTTTGGGTGTGTGCGAACTTCATTATACCATAGGGAAAATCACTACGGTTTTTTCTATTTAACTCCATTTTACAGTTGGCCAATATTATTAGTTTCAAATCCATGAATTAAGATATTATGTTAGAGAGGAACTGATTATGATATCGCCTTAACCATCTTCACCTTTTTTTGGCTGACTGGTATTAATGTCGACAAGGCTTTTAATTTCAGATGATAATCATAATTCGCGTTTATAAGTTCTGAAATATAAGCTCGATTAACCAAAAAACTTCTGTGAGGTTGAATAAAGCAGTCGTTCGCGTCGAGCGCCTTAATAGCCTTTAAACTGGTGTTCAGTTGATATGCTTTATAAGCTGTATAAATTAAAATGGTATGTGCCCTGGCTTCAAAGTAAATCACATCATAAAGATCTATAAAGATGATTCGGTTATCATCTTTCACTTTAAACTTAACTTGGTCGGCCATATTTGCGTGTTGCAGATTGGCTATACTTTTGCTTGCCAACCCGATCATTTCTTCTATTTCCTTTGAGGTGAATGGTTTAATGACATAGCCAACCCCATAATCCTTAGCGGTTTTAATAATGGCTTCGTCCGCATGAATAGAAACAAAAACAACTGGGACTGAATGATACCCGGATAACAACTCTGCCGTATATATGCCGTTCATTTCTGTTGACAGGTCAATATCCATGAAAACTAAATCAGGAAGCTCGTTTTTAACCGATAGTAGAGCCTGTTCTGGCGATGATGCAATGCCCAACGAAACATGCCCTAAATTAACGATGATTTGCTCAAGGAATTTACCGCTCGCAATGTTATCCTCAACAATCAGTATTTTCAGCTTATGTATTTTCACATATGAGGCCATCTGTGCTTCTAAAATAGTTATTTGCTCTGATATATTAATAATGCTACTTTCACATAGCTCAATATTGCATTCTTTGGCTGCGCATTCAATAAGATCCGCAATTTCGCTGATATGTGACATGCGGAGATTCGCTGCTGTTCCTTTAAGCTGATGCGCCTGTTTTTGGATAGCAAGATAATCCTTGTGCCTAACATATATTTTAAATAATCTTCTCGTTTCGGCATAGCTAGAAAAAAACGATTCAAAAATGCCGACCGCCTGATTTAAATGAACCCCGACCTCATGCGTTAAAGCATTGAATATTTCAGACAAATCTTTCATTCACTCACCCCCAATTATAACTGCCATTATAGCACAAATCGAGCAAATAATATATGTTTTTTATCATTTATGATAAAAAACCTGTCATTGGTGCATATTTCGACTATCATTGCTTCCGAGTGTGGTATACTTCCCCTAAAGGAAAAGCAGTTAAGGGCATCCGGTTTAAAGGATGGATCTGCCAATAACGCCCTTCTTTTATCAAGCACGCCGGAGGATGCATGAATGGGAAAATTATTGTCGCAGTATGTTAATACGAGAATCTTGTTGGTAGACGACGATACCAC
>RZYP01000046.1 GCA_009930275.1 Negativicutes bacterium | reverse complement strand
AGCTTCTGGAGCAGTGCTTACAGTTTTTTCTTCGGCTTAAGCTCCAGCGGGAAAACGGTTAATGAGAGGACTGCACTGCAGACAGCAATAGTTTATGCCTGCGTGAGGGTGCTAAGTGAAACAATTGCTTCTTTGCCATTTCATACCTATTCGTATACGTTAAACGGTAAAGAAAAGGCGATAGACCATCCAATATATCATTTACTCCACAGCGAGCCAAACCCTGAGATGACTTCATTCGTGTTTCGTGAAACACTTATGGGTCATCTTTTATTATGGGGCAATGCCTATGCACAAATCATTAGAGATGGTCGAGGGCGAGTTATAGGATTGTACCCTCTGCTGCCTAATAAAATGGTCGTTAATCGAAATAACCAGGGCCAGCTTTATTACCAGTATGAAAAGGACGGGCAAACCTATTATTTAAGCCGATACGAAGTTCTTCATATTCCGGGGCTTGGTTTTGATGGCCTTATTGGCTATTCGCCGATTGCCATGGCAAAAAATGCCATTGGTATGGCTATTGCAACTGAAGAATATGGCGCCAAATTTTTCGCCAATGGTGCTAATCCAGGCGGCGTATTAGAACACCCAGGAGTAGTCAAGGACCCTGCGCGCATTCGTGAAAGCTGGAATGCCGTTTACCAAGGCAGCAGCAATGCGCATAGAGTTGCCGTACTTGAAGAAGGCATGAAGTTTCAAAGCATAGGCATCCCGCCGGAACAGGCACAGTTTTTGGAAACACGCAAATTTCAAATTAATGAAATTGCCCGTATTTTTCGCATTCCTCCGCACATGGTCGGCGACTTGGAAAAATCCAGCTTTTCCAATATAGAACAGCAGTCACTGGAATTTGTCATGTATACCTTGGACCCATGGGTAGTCAGGTGGGAACAGGCCGTGCAACGCGCCTTATTTAGTGAGAGTGAAAAACGCCAATACTTTGTGAAATTCAATGTAGACGGTCTTTTGCGAGGTGACTATGGAAGCCGCATGAACGGCTATGCTGTCGGCAGGCAAAACGGTTGGCTGTCGGCTAATGATATCCGAGAACTGGAAAATATGAATAGAGTACCGGCAGAGCTTGGAGGGGATCTATACCTTATTAATGGTAATATGACCAAATTAGCTGATGCAGGGTTATTTGCCAAAAACAATATAAATCAAACGGAGGGGAGTAAATGAGAAAATTTTGGAACTGGGTAAAGAACGAAGCTGGCAGTACGCTGTATTTAGACGGGTACATTGCTCAAGACAGTTGGTTCGAGGACGATATTACGCCGAAAAAGTTTAAAAACGAGCTTACAGCAAACGAAGGTGATATTGAAGTCTGGCTGAATTCGCCAGGCGGTGATGTTTTTGCAGCCAGCCAAATTTATACGATGCTAAAAGAGTACAAAGGCATGGTAACGGTAAAAATAGATGGACTTGCAGCTAGCGCGGCATCTGTTATCGCTATGGCGGGTGACGAAATTGTCATGTCGCCAGTTGCTATGATGATGATTCACAATCCGGCTACAGTTATTTTTGGCGAAGCTTCCGACCTTCAGGATGGTATTAAGCTATTAAGCGAGGTGAAGGAAAGTATCATCAATGCCTATGAACAGCGGACCGGTTTACCCCGCAGTAAAATTTCAAATATGATGGACGCCGAAACTTGGTTTAGCGCACAAAAAGCAGTAGAACTTGGTTTTGCGGATAAAATCCTCTATGCACCTGAAACACAGGCTGCAGCAGAGGGTTTTATTTTTGACCGTTTATCCGTCGTTAATACTTTTACCAAAAAATTAAACAAAGAAAAAGTTATGCATAATACCTCTACGCTGGGAACCCCTCATAAAGATTTATTGGCAAGATTAAAACTTTTAAAATGAAAAATGGAGGATTAGATATGAATAAAATATTAGAACTACGAGAGAAACGTGCGAAGCTTTGGGAGGACACCAAAGCTTTTTTAGATTCCAGGAGAAACGAAAATGATCTCTTATCCGCTGAAGATACTGCAATCTATGAAAAAATGGAGGCGGATGTTTTAAGTTTGGGTAAAGAAATAGATCGTTTGGAAAGGCAGGCTGCTTTAGATCTTGAGCTTTCTAAGCCAACGACAGCGGCAATAACAAATAAACCCAATCAATATAATGGCGCAGAAAAAACTGGACGTGCGTCGGATGAATACAAAGCAGCTTTTTGGAAAGCAATGAAAAATAAAAATAGCTATGAAATACAGAATGCCTTGCAAGTAGGCACCGACAGCGAAGGTGGCTATTTGGTTCCTGATGAGTTTGAACGTACACTTATCGAAGCATTGCAGGAAGAGAATGTTTTCAGACAGCTTGCTAATGTCATTATGACATCATCAGGAGACAAAAAAATACCTGTTGTTGCATCTAAAGGAAGCGCTTCTTGGGTTGATGAGGAAGGAGTAATACCGGAATCTGATGATGCATTTGGGCAAGTTTCTATCGGAGCGTACAAACTGGCAACAATGATTAAGGTTTCCGAGGAACTCTTAAACGACAGTGTTTTTAATTTGGAACAATACATTGCAAAAGAGTTTGCCAGACGCATTGGAGCAAAAGAGGAGGAAGCCTTCTTTGTAGGCGACGGAACTGGAAAACCGACAGGCATTTTTAATGCCACAGGTGGTGCGGGCGTAGGCGTTACAGCAGCCAGTGCTTCAGCAATAACAATGGATGAGCTTATGGACCTTTTCTATTCCTTGAAATCGCCATACCGCAAAAATGCAGTGTTTGTCACAAATGATGCCACAATTAAGAACATCCGCAAGCTTAAGGACGGCAATGGCCAGTACCTTTGGCAGCCTTCTGTTACTGCCGGCCAACCTGATACGCTTCTAAACAGGCCGCTTAAGACATCAGCATATGTGCCGGTTATCGGGTCTGCGGCAAAGACTATTGCTTTCGGAGATTTTAGTTATTATTGGGTAGCAGATCGTCAAGGACGTGCTTTCCAAAGATTAAATGAGCTTTACGCCGCAACTGGTCAGGTAGGGTTTAAAGCAACACAAAGGGTGGACGGGAAATTAATTTTGGCAGAAGCAATTAAAGTCCTGCAGATGAAGGCGTAGGTGAACTATATGAGCAACATTAAGAATTATGCAGAACAAGGTGGCGATAAATGGGTTGTTGGCGGCACACTTGAAATTACTGCAGAAGGGCAACTGAAAATAAATGGTGCTACTCTGACTCGCGCAGCCACTCAGAGTGATAGCATGGCAACGACCACTGCTGAGCTTTTGGCAGATTTTAATGCGCTGTTAGCTAAACTCAAAACTGCTGGCTTGATGGAATGAAGTCATGGCCACAACATTGACTCTTGAAGAGGTAAAGGAATATTTACGTATTGATAGTGGTGCCGAGGATAACCTTCTGGGTAGCTTGCTACTAGCGGCAAAAGCACACTGTGAAAATTATCTGCAGTGTGCTTTACCTGAAGAAATTCCTCTGCCGGTTAAACAGGCCCTACTAATTTTGGTAGGGCATTTTTATGAAGAGCGCGCAGGCGAGAGCATTCCTAATGTAGTTTATGTTTTGCTATCGCCTTACCGTGCTCATTTGTGGTAGGTGACGCTATGAATCCAGGAGAAATGAATTGCCGCATTATACTACAAGAAGAGACTAAGGTACCTGATGACCAGGGAGGTTACGAAGTCACCTACTTGCCGCGCGCGACTGTTTGGGCGAAGGTGGCTGCGCTGACCGCTAAAACAAGCGATGAATATGAACAGGAAGTACCAGAAGTATTTTATCGGGTGACTATTCGTTATCGGCAGGACGTTGCTGTAACAGACAGGCTTCAATATGGTAGCCGCACATTTGAGCTATTGGGACCTCCTATCGACGTTGAAGAAAAACATGCTTATTTAAGACTTGAATGCCGGGAGGTGGTGGCTGATGCGACCACTGATTAAGGTAGAAGGTATTGATAAATGCATTTCCTTTGGCGATCTTATTTCTACAAATGTTAGCCAGGCGATTGAAAAAGAAACTGAGCTAGGAGCAAAAGAAATACAGAGACGTGAAAAAGCTTTGGCGCCGGTTAAGAGTGGGCTATTGCGTAAAAGTATCGTGAATCGCAAAGGCAAATATGGCATATCCCGTATGGTCAGAGCCAAAGCGCCACACGCACCACTGCAAGAGTATGGCACTAAGCGTGGTGTTAAGGCGAAACATTTTGCCGAAAGGACGCGCAAAGAGCTTTTGCCTAGAATTCAGGAAAGAATTAAGGAAGCGGTTCGAAATGAGGTGAAGCGGTGAAGAGATCGCCTTTGTCACCACTTAATAAAGCACTATACGAGCGTTTGAAAACCCGAATGAACACCCCGGTTTACGACTATGTTCCTGCTGGCAAAAAAGCACCTTATATTGTACTGACCGATGCAATCGCGCAAAACTGGACAACAAAAACGCTTTACGGTGCGGAAGTTAGCGCGACAATAAAAGTTTATAGCGAATACCAAGGAGACAAGGAAGTGGCTGAGCTTTGTGATGCCGCTATTTTTTCTGTCCAAAAAGAACCACTAGATCTTACCGAGAACTGGCAGATTGTTCTTTCAAGCGTAGACAGCCATTCTATAGAACGTCTCGAGACATATCGAGAAGCAACAATAAGTTTTAAATTTATGATAATTGACACAAAGGAGTGATGATGGATGCCTTTAATTCCAAGCGATGGTGTGGATTTTTTGTTAAAAGTAAATACGGGTACAACCGAAACCCCGGTTTGGACAGTAATTGGCGGTCAGCGAGGTGCAACTTTAAGCCTCACCGCAGATCAAATAGATGCCTCTAACAAGCAGTCTGGAGCTTGGAAAACCAGCGTACCAGGCATGATGTCCTGGAGTATTGATGCTGACGCAGTTATGCTTACGGATGCTTCCGGTCTTAGTATAGATGCCGGAAGGTCAAAGTTACTTTCTGTTTTTTCAAACCGAGAGCTAGTACATGTAAGGTACGTGCGCAAGGATGGTTCTAAATTTCAAGGTTATGCGGCTATTACGGATTTAAGTGAAGAGTCTCCGCATGACGGAGTGGCTACTTACAAAATTACATTAGCAGGGGCAGGAGCTCCTGAAGAAGTTAATGGTACTAAACAGGTTGAGACAGCTACGGTAGAGGGCACTATTACAACAGCTGGCAATGCCACCTTTATCATTACTGCAGCCGGCATGACTGGTTCACCTAAAACAATCAGCGTAGCAGTAGCCTTGAATGATTCAGCGGCTGTCGTGGCTCAAAAGGCTCGTGAGACAATCGGCGCAGATAATGCGGTTATTTCTAAATTCAGTGTCGGCGGCTATGGCGCAGTTGTAGAGCTCACAGCCCTAGTAGCGGCAGCCAATGATAGTACGCTGAACATTGCAATTGCAAACGGAACCTGCGCAGGCTTGACGGCGGCTTCAACGTCGGCGAATACGACAGCAGGTGCGGCGCCAGCAGCTTAAATAATGAAAATGAAATGGGGAATAAATAATGACGGAAGCAGTATTCATAGAGCTTGGCGGCAAGGAGCGTAAATTGCGTTATGACATTAACGCGGCTGCCGACATGGAGGAGCTCATGGGCGGGAAATCCTTGCTTTATGTACTCAGTAATCCGATGGCTGCCGGCTTTTCCGCCATCCGAATCCTGCTCTGGGGTGGATTAAAGCACGCCGAAAAGGGCCTAACACTGCAACGCGTAGGGCTAATGATGCAGGAATACCTGGAGAACGGGGGCAGCATCGAGAAGTTGGCCGAGAAGCTCGGTGAGGCGGTCAGAAAATCAAAAATTCTTGGCGAAGAAGGAGCAGAGGATGATAACGAGGGAAACGCATAAGCACCGTTGCCGAATGGATAGAGTTAATGGAGCCGATGGCATACGGTGCGCTAAACTTGAAGCCCTGGGAATTTGGCAGACTGACGCCTGGAGAATTTGTAAAGCTGTTAAATGGTTATAAATGGCGCGTGGAGCAAAAGCAAGTGTTGCTGGCGCAGTTTGTGGCACCGATCATAAACACATGTACCAATCGCGAATTGAAGAAACCGGTAACGGTAGAAATGTTACTTGGAATAGAACACAAAGCTGATAAAAAATCAAATGACCAAGCAAAGGAAGAAATAAAGAAACTGCTGGCGGAAGTGGGGTGATTAAATGGCTGGCAATGCCCAGATGACAATCTTTATCGGTGGCGATAATAGCGACTTCCTCAAAAAATGGGAAAGCACCAAACGAGCACTAAGAAAAGGCCTGGGTTCAGAAGCTATGTCAATGTCTGAAAGCATCGTTAAGGGATTTGCTGCTGCCGGAGCAGCTATGATTGCACTGGGCATAGCTAGCATCAAAATGGCAGGTGATATGCAAGCAAATAGGCGTGCCTTTGCAACTTTGCTTGGAGACGCAGGCAAAGCGGAAGCATTATTGGGAGACTTGGCAAAATTTGCGTCAGAAACTCCTTTTGAACTGCCAGGGCTTGTAACAGCAGCGAAGAAATTGTTAGCCTTTGGGTTTGCAGCGGAAGACATAATTCCTATAATGGCAGCTATTGGCGATGCGGCCGCCATGCTTGGCATTGGACAGGAGGGTATAGATCGTCTGACTCTGGCCATAGGGCAAATGCAGGCTAAGGGCAAAGTGTCAGGAGAAGAGATGAGACAACTAGCCGAGGCAGGCATTCCTGCGTGGAAATTTCTGGCAGACGCTATGGGGATATCAATACCGGAGGCTATGGACAAGGCTGAAAAAGGTGTTATTGATAGCACGACTGGTATAAATGCAATACTTATGGGAATGCAGGGAAAATTTAAGGGTGGGATGGAAGGCTTATCGCAAGAGATTCCGGGACTGTTTTCCACGATCAAGGATAATGTTTCCGCAGTTATGCGTGAAATAGGCGACAAGCTTATTGAGTCGCTGGATATAAAAGCGAAAATGAAAGGGTTGGCTGAAACGCTGGAACAGTTTGCCAGCTATGTAAAAAGCAGCGGTATTAATGCAGCACTGCGTGACTTAATTCCTAAGGAATTGTCTCTGGCGATTTTCGTCATAGCCGGTGCCTTATTAGGGGCAGCGATTCCAGCGCTGATTGCCTTTGGGGTCGCGGTTTGGACCGCATTAGTTCCACTATTGCCTTTTATTGCAGCTGGTGCAGCGTTAGGCGCAGTAGCATGGATTATTTGGCAAGCGTGGGAGCCTATAGGAGATTTGTTTTCTAGTACTTGGACAACTGTTGTTGCTTACACTACACAAAAATGGGCAGAGCTGAAAGCCTTAGTATATGGAGGTGTTCAGAGTATTTTAAAGGCAATCATGCCTTTGTTAAATCTATTTGGGGGCGGCTTGCGCGATGCCGCAGCCGGTTGGTTAAACGAGGTGACTGAATCTGCTGCCGATGCTACACAAGAAGCAGCTGACGCAGCTAATCAAGTGCAAGAGGCAACCGAAGGGATTAACAAAGCGTTTTCAGGTATAGGCGAAAAAATGACTACGGCTGCAAAGGATTTGCATGGCAGCGCATCAGGCTTAAATACAACTTTTACTGGTTTAACAGGCGGGAATACAAGCGGCTCTGGCCCCGCAAAAGCCAGCAGCGCAAGCGCAGCAGAAAAAGACTGGAATAAATTGCAGAGCAAGGCCTTGCAGGTTTCAAAAGCTATTGAGGACCAGTGGGTACAGACGACCAAGACCGAGCTGGAGCAGCTGGATAACTGGTTTGCGCAGCAAATATTGGACTTGGAAGAAACCAAGAGCGCCAATGAGAATTATCAGCGCGATATTACGAGACTAGAAGCGACATATTCTATCCGACGAAAAAAGATAATGGACGATGAAGAGAAGAAGCGCAATAGTATTTGGGATACAGCACTGGAAATGGCGCGAAACCTTCAGATTAAGCTTGGGGGAATTGGAAAGGCAGGAGTCGTTAAAGAAAAATTTGATATTGAGACAGACGCGGTAACACAAATCGACAACATACAAAAGAAATTTCGTGATTATGCCTTGGAATACTCTCAGGCAACCAAAGAACAACAGGAGGAGTTTCGTGCTGCTTGGCAGGCAAATGGCATTCAGTTTGATATTACTGAAAGCGGCATGGTTGATTTCAGTCGTCAGATAGCTGCGGAGCGAGTTGCCGTAGAAACAGAGACAAGCCAAAAGCTGAAAGACTTGTATTATGAACGCGTTAAATTCCAGGAGGACTTGGAACAGGCCCGTAAGGATGGAGACATTAAAAAATATCAGGAATTGCTAAATACCGAGTCGGCTATGCAGGAACAAGATCTGACCGGTAGACAGGAATATATCGATGAATATTATGCGCTTTGGAAGGAAACACACCGATCGGCAATGTCGTACATGGCTGAAACCATGTCAGGCTTGTACGATGGCTTACAAGGGTTTTTTAGCGACATTATTGCTGGCACAAAGTCTATTGGTGATGCGTGGCGCAGTTTGGGACAGAGTATTTTAAAAATCATTGCAGATATTGCTGCCAAGTGGTTTGCCAGTCAAATTACTTTATCAATTGGTACGTTATTTAGCGGGTTAGCCGGCATATCTAGCGGCACAGGTACAAGCTACAGTTCTGCTTTACCTCTTCCTAGTAGTCCAGGTTTTAGTTTTGCTTCCGGCGGTGATTACGGTGGAGGCTTGGCTTTGGTAGGTGAGAAGGGACCGGAGCTCATCAACTTCAATACTGGCGGCCGAGTATACAATGCCAGAGATACCAGGGATATGCTTAATCGTTCTAATAGTCCTACGATTATAATGAACATTACAACTCCGGATGCCAGCAGCTTCAGACAGTCAAAAACACAAATAGCGGCTTCTTTGCATGCAGCCTTAGCCCAAGGGAGGAGAAATCTATGAGCGGGAACTTCCACGAAGTGCAATTTCCGCCTGACATTAGCTATGGTGCCACCGGCGGGCCTGGCTATTCAACCGGTGTTGTCACAATGCCTTCAAAGGGAGAGCAGCGTTCGCAGAATTGGGCACAGGCTCGCTGCTCGTATAATGTTGCTCAAGGCGTCAAGAATCAGGAACAATTAGATGCGCTTATTGCATTTTACCGCAATCGCAAAGGCAAGGCATTTGGTTTTCGTTTCAAGGACTGGACGGATTACAAAGCAGTGAAGCAGGTGTGCACAGCAGTAGAAGAACCGCCGCATACCTACCAGCTGCAGAAGGTATATACCGATGCAGCCGGCTTTGCTGAAACGCGCCGAATTACAAAACCAGTTTCTGGAACATTAAAGTTATATGGTGATGAGGTGCTGCTGACTGAAGGATACACCGTCGATTATACAAAAGGCCTTATAACACTTGATTATAATTTAAATCCCTATCCAACAATTGTTGCATCTGATTTTGAGTTTGATGTGCCTGTGCGGTTTGATACAGATGAAATGCCAATTAGCCTTGATACTTTTAGTACTTATAGTTGGTCGGGAATAACGGTAATTGAAATAGGGGGATAAAGGGATGTCATTTTTATGGTATTCGGCAGGAATATTAACCGATTTTGACTATGCAAATAATTTCTCACAGAATAATTCAAGCGAGCCTATGAGGACAGGCGTTTCACTGGCTGCACCGCAAAACAACCCTGCGGCGGTATACAAAGTGCTGCCGGAGCAGGGAACTGAGGTGTGGTTTTCAGCATATCTGCAGGTTTCCAGTGTTTTAGAAAGTCAATATATGCAGCTTCGGGGGACTGATAATACAACAGTTTTGTGCAACGTTTATATAGACGATGGTGGCAGCTATTTTAAGGCTTATGCAAGGATTAATGGCGCTTTGACTTTGCTCGGAACAGGCAAAATGGTAATTGCTTCCAGCACCTATCATCAAGTTGAGGTGCATTATAAGCGAGATGCAACAGAAGGCCTGTTGCAGGTTTGGATTGATGGTGTATTGGATATAAATTTTACAGGTAATACCGGTGCAGCAACGGATTTGATAGGGACAGCCGGTCTTTATTACGTTGGCTATCTTGCGGCAAATTCGGTAATGTCGTCATCTGAATTTATTGTTAGCAATAAAGGTAGAATTGGGAAAAAACGCATGCAGTTGATGTATCTGTCAGGTGCGGGTGACGTCAATACTACGGAAGGGTATATGGATGTTTTAGGAAACAACTCAACAACGACAAAAACAACTGTAAAAGCAGGGACATATATTATTCCTGCAGCCTTTAAAGCAGCCGGTTTGTTAAAAACAGTTTCGTTTAAATTATCGGCTGCAGACACTGTAAAAATTGGAATATTTAATAAAAATGGGACAACTTTAAAGTTTACACCGGACGCAGCAAGGCAAGCTACAGTTTCGTGTTTGGCGGGTGTGGTTACGCTAAATAGTGGCACTGATTTTACTGAGTGGAGTGTTGCCGCTGGAGAATATCTTGGGATCTATACGGCGACAGGTACACTGATATATGAAAGTGATTCGTCACCAGATAACGATTCACTTAATCTTGGAAGTTGGTACTCATATGTTGGAGATGCCTTTTCGTTGGGAACAGAACAAACTTATACTACAGTGACCTCCACCCACTACATTTGTGCTTATTGTCAGTATTTAACACCAACTAACATTATGTATTTATACAACAATAATGTTGGTGTTATAACAGAAAAGCCTTGGCTGGAAAGTAAACGGTATATGTCAATGAGCGCCGACAGTCAGGAGTTTCTAAATAATTGTACCGACTTAACAGACGCTGAATGCACTGCAGTAACTGCGCTAAAAGTGACGGTAAGGGCTGAGGCTGGAACTTCAATAGCTAATGGCCAATTAAGCATAAAGGCAGCGGGAGAAACAACTTATAGCGACCTGTTGTCTATGCCAACAGTCGTTAATAAAAGGCATTTTATTTTTGAAGGCGTATGGTCAAAGGCAAGCATTAACGCATTACAGGTTGGCTTTAAAGCGAGGTCATAATTATGGCTAATACAACTGGTGAAAAAATTAAAGGAGAGTTTCTGACAGCCTATTATGAAAGCCCTAACACCAACATGAAGGCTGCCTTTCTTACTACTTTGTATGGAACAGACACCCTTAAATCCGAAGGAGTAGCCGTTGAGTTTACCACGTCGCTCATTGAAACACCGGATGTTATTAATATTCCGGCAATAGCTGTAACAGCTTTGTTCTCAGAGCATCCGTTCCCGTGGATGTGTGGTGAAGTAGTTCCTTCAGCATACTGCTGGAAACTGGAGCTACAAAATGGCACAATAATGGGTTTTACAAGCCATGATGAGAATTTGTCTTTTGATGGTGTGATGTATGAAGCAACAACGGGCTTTGAGCCCTCGGTGGTTGATACGACTGCCGACATGGCAGTAGATAATCTTGATGTTGAGGGTATGCTGTCCGACGATAGAATAACTGAAGACGATATTGGAGCAGGGCTATATGACTTTGCAAAAATGACAATTTATTTGGTGAACTGGCAAGACTTAAGCCTGCCAAAGCACATAATCCGCAGGGGTACAATTGGTCAGATTACTAATAGCCAGATAGGCTTTACTGCTGAGGTGCGAGGCATGATGGAGTCGTATCAACAAACTGGCAGCAAAGTATACCAAAAATTATGTCGCGCACAGCTAGGGGATAGCGAATGCAAGATTGATCTTGCCGCTTGGCAAGGTAGCGGGGTCATTGTAAAAGTATATAACGCAGTGAGCTTTGACACATCGCTCGTTGCCGAAGCAGGCTTATTTGATTATGGGGTAATTACTTTCACGAGCGGAAAAAACAATAATGCACAAGTTGAGGTAGTGACGCAGTCGGACACGGGAAAGATAACCTTGTACCTCCCAGCACCTTACTGCCCGGCAGCTGGTGATACTTTTAGTATTGTTGCTGGCTGTGACAAGAACTTCTCGACCTGCACGAATAAATTTCAAAACCGCTATAACTTTCGGGGAGAACCGTATGTGCCAGGCACGGACTACACAGTATCATATCCTGCTAAGGGCGCAGCAAATACAGCTCAGACAACTAGTGAATCGAAACGAGGTGGATAGATGAAAAGAGAGGATATTGTAAAAATAGCGCGCGAATGGATAGGCACACCATGGGTACACCAGGCTTCGGTTAAAGGTGTTGGCTGCGACTGCGTTGGTATGGTAAGAGGCGTATACACTGAGCTGACCGGAAAAATAGTCGACGCTGCTATGGATTATACAAGAACGTTTTATTTGTTCAGCAGTGAGGAAAGGCTGAAAAACGAAATAGCGAAGTACTGCGTCGAAGTGCCAATACAAGAGGCAAAAAGCGGTGACGTAGTGCTTATTAGTTTTTTGAACTTACCCTCGCATCATATTGGCATTCTGGCAGAAAATACATTTATTCATTCTTGGGAAGATATAGGCAAGGTTGTCGAAATTCCATACGATGCTGCTTGGAAACGGTTAACTAAAGCTGTATTCCGTTTTCCAGAGGTTGAGGACTAATGGCAACGATTTTATTAACAACCGCCAAGTTTTTTGCCAATGCCAACCCTTACATGAAAGCCTTAATGATGCTAGGTGCTTCATATATTGACTCAAAACTATTTGCACCTAAAATGCCAGATGGTCCAAGGCTCGACAGTTTGGCCTTACAAACCTCGACCTACGGTGCGCCACTGAATAGCGTTTATGGAACAGCGCGCATTGGCGGTAACATTATCTGGGGAACAAACTTTGTAGAGCATAAGCATAAAAGCGGCGGTAAAGGCGGTGGCGGGGGTAGCACGACTTATTCCTATACCGTTTCTTGTGCTATAGGGATCTGCAAGGGTCCTATTTTGGGAATAACACGTGTATGGGCAGATGGCACGGAAGTGACAAACAAATTTAAGAATATTGTTGCTAGCGAAGATGAATTGCGCCAGCAAACGATCGAGGATAGAGTTAAAAGCGGTGGTATAAAAAATAATAGCGTGCAATATAAATTGTATATTGGTGATGAAAGCCAAGAACCTGATCCATGGATCGAAGGTATTGAAGGTGCAGGAAGCTCACCTGCTTATCGAGGTTTGGCATACCTTGTACTTAAAGATTTAGAGATTGCGGACTTTGGTAACCGTGTGCCCAATTTCACCTTTGAAGTTGTTGCCTCAACAAAGAACCTGGCTTTAATTGTGCAGGACATTTCAAACAAGGCTCGGCTTTATGAAACATTCGGCGACTTAGCAATAGATATTTCTGATTTAGCAAGGATAAACATTCATGGATTTCCAATAACAGGAGATATGTCATACCGCGATCGGATAGATGCTCTCCGGTCGGTCTATCAATTTGATTGCTTGGAAGAAGAGGGAACGATTGTTTTTAAGAGCAAAGATGGCAGAGAAATTTTTCCTGTGGATTATGATAATTTAGGCGCAGCAGAAGAAATGGACTCAACAAAGGAACTGTACCAAAT
>RZYP01000218.1 GCA_009930275.1 Negativicutes bacterium | reverse complement strand
GAACGAATACGCGAATACAACAAGCAATGGCGAAGGGCACACCCTGACAGATTGAAGGAATACAATCAGCGTTACTGGCTGAAAACTATTGAGCAAAGTGACATGATAAAAAAGGGCTATCCAGGTCAAAAAAGTGATATATCCGAACATGATAAAAAGGCCTTAATTGTCCGTCAGCGGTGGAATTAGTCTAAAAAGTACATTTTTTGAATATCTGATAATTGTATGAAAACCTTGTAATGTCTGATAATAGGGCATCACAGGGTTTTTGTATATTGGTGCAAAAGAATAATTTTGTATAATTGCGGGCTTGTAAGCGAACAGAGCGCACAGCGGTGAAGCGTTCATCATGAAGGGGTTTGCTATTGTCTGACAAGCCCCCCGCTTCGCTAAACATTTTTTTTGGCCTCGTAGTACCGGTGGTGGTCTATTCTGTTACCGACCGGCATACGCGTGACCCCCTGCCTATGCGGGGCATATTTACCGCTTAATGATACTCAGTCAAGTACAAGCCGGCAAGCAGCACCCCGCCCGCGGGGGTATGCTGCCATTGCCCGGCCATCAGGTAAGCACCCTGACCACCCCTGGAATAAAAAAGGCCATTTAACAAAAGGGTTATGCTGCCGAATAAGGGTTAACGAAAAGAAATATTTATCTGTTTTTCTCACGCGATAGGGCTATTTATTCAAACATGGAATCATAACCGGCAAGCAATGCCCTTGTATATGCTTTTTACACGTTCTACAAGCCGTTTTAAGGCCTTGCAGGGCTAATCATACATAGAATGTCACCCAGACCCGCACAAGGGCTAATACGCGCTATGACGGCATCAAATAACGGCTATGATTGTCTGCATCAGCTGCGGGATAATGAGATATAATGGTAGAAAAAGATTGCGGGGGGCAATATGACTGATTTACAAAAACAAAATATCAGAAATTGGATAGATGATTTTATTGAATCAAACCGCAAGGAATCAACAACGGCATCAGGTGAACTGTCAGCTGCGTTTTCATTCAAGCGAACGGCTGAAACGCTAGAGGAACTAAAACAGGTTTTAATTAGAAACGGCCTTGATTTATGGGAAAAATGACCCTGCTGACGATTGCGGAAATATCGCGGGAATTGAATATTCCTGAAAGCACCCTGCGCAGTTGGCGAGATCGCTTTGATGGCTTTATCCCTGCAACAGGTACAGGCCGTAAAAAGCGTTACAAACCAGAAGCTGTTAACGTGCTGCGGAGTATTGCGGAAATGTCTGCGGAAGGGTTAACCGCAAACGATATTGCGGAACGGCTAAGCCTGTCATATCAGCGGGTTATTGATATTTCAGAGAATAGCAGCAGCGAACCGCAACAGCGCAATATAGCCCTTGAAGCATACGGCATACAATCAAACCTGGCTAAGATAACAAGCATGATTGAACAGATGATGATGCAGCAGGCTGAACGCGACGAAATGAAGCAGGAAATTGAACAGCTGCGCAAGCGTATTGATGAACTGGAACAAACAAAAAAGCCCTGGTACAAGCGCAGACGATAGCGGTATCATGACCCCTGTCTGTATCTGTCTGCTATTCAGGCCATCATTGCCCACATTTTCTCACGAATCAAACCTGGACTATATTCAGTCAAACAGGCACAGACAAACGCGTAGAAATTTCGCCCTGTTTTTCGTGATTGTAAACAATGAAAATACACAAAAGTATACACACAGACACTTTTATTCCGCTGAGCGATTTTTTGGAACAATTACAGTATTTTTAGGGCATAGTGGTGCCTTGCTAATCAAATAACAGGTATGTAAAATGAGAAAAGGTAAATAAAAAAGCCTGGACGGCAATCCAGGCTTAAGGTCAGCAGATTCTCACAGGGCACGTGGAATCATGATTTCTAGTAATTTTCATGATAGCACAAATAGTGCCTTTGTTGTCAATCTGGAATTGATGAAAGGGCATTTTTTTTATGGCAAGAAGACGGAAGGCATATTTTCAAGATTTTGAAAGCAGAGATCCCGCAGGCAAGTTTGTACGAATATCGACAGACATGATGGACAGCCAGGCATGGCATGATTTATCTGTTCATGCGCGTTATCTGTACCTGGAAATGAAACGCAGGTATAACGGTGATAATTGTCGGACATTCAATTTCCCGCACAGCGTAGGCCGTAAGTTAATGTCAGGGGCTGCGTTTACATCATCTGTCAACGAACTAATAGAAAAGGGCTTTATAACCTGTATCAAATACGGCAGGATAAACCGCATCGCGTCAGAATACAGGTTTGTTTCATTATGGCACCAATGGCCTAATATCAGGGATTTTGACAGCGTTAGACCTGCCTATATTGGTCTGCCACAAGCAATCAAAAAGACTAAATAAAGTTTGTTTACTACGGTAGAAAATGACGTAGTACTACGGTAGAAAATGACGTAGTAAGCACTAAAAAGGTACTTTTGCTACGGTAGAAAATGACGTAGTAAAGTAGACGTTAAAATGACTGTAAAGGCCTACGGCTGTAAGATTATCAGGTATTTTACATAAAAAGCGCAAAGTTATTTCACTACGTCAGATTCTACCCACTATATAGATATACCATCTGTCCATGTATATGTTTAAGGCTATCTTTAAAGGCAGAAATTGCACGCGCGTTTTTCATGCGCAGATTATTGGGGGTTAATTATGGAATTATCAGCGGAACAATTACAGCAGATTCGGCAAGCCAGGCGGGAATATAACCGGCAATGGCGAGCTGCCAACAAGGAACGAATACGCGAATACAACAAGCAATGGCGAAGGGCACACCCTGACAGATTGAAGGAATACAATCAGCGTTACTGGCTGAAAACTATTGAGCAAAGT
>RZYP01000045.1 GCA_009930275.1 Negativicutes bacterium | reverse complement strand
GGGTAGGGATTGATACCGCCGTGCACATCCTGCTTGATTGCTCCGGATCCATGGTGCGCAGGATTCATCTGGCCTGCCAGGCATGCTATGCCGTGGCCTCTGCCCTTGAGGCCTCAAGGATCAACATCGCTGTTACCGCGTTTCCGGGCACGCAGACTCCAGATGGCTCGTATTCAACGATTGCCCCCGTCATACGCCATGGACAGAAGGTGAACCACAACCTGGAGCTGTCTCCTGCAGGTGGCACGCCTATGGGGGAAGCGCTGTGGTGGGTGATGCAGGAAATGCTAATGGTCAAAGAAAACCGTAAGATCATCCTGGTCGTAACTGATGGAGAACCTGATTCCATAACGAGTGCAACCCAAGCTCTGGACCAAGGTAGGCGTGCTGGGTTCGAAATATATGGGCTAGGAATCGTGAGTCAAAGCGTGAGCGAACTTATGCCGAGTAAAAGTAAGGTAGTAAGTTCGATGCCGGAGCTTCCAGGGGCCTTGTTTTCGTTACTGGAGTCAGCAGTGCTTCATGTAAAAAACTAGTGTTATATTACCTGGATCAGGAAGGATGCTGCAAAACAATTAAAATTCTTTTAAAGGAGGTAGAAAACATGAATTGGGGAATACTCATTGCTATTGCAGTTGCTGTGTTGGATATCGTCAAAAACAATTTGGACGACTGAGATGTGTTCGTTGAGGTGCATGTCATCCGGTATGTCGGTAGCTAAGCGCATGGCTTGGTTACTGA
Organism: Negativicutes bacterium; assembly: GCA_009930275.1. Next base: position 12,699 of record RZYP01000045.1, on the reverse strand, counting down.
TTGGAGTGTTATGATAAAAAATCTCGTAATATCGGTTGGATAAGCGATAGACGAAAACTCATGACTCTTTTCCGGATTCTGGAAAGAGCTGGGTGCATCTTGAGATCAACGGCGCGGAGACTACGCCGCAACATTTTGTTAAGGAGGATGCTATGGGAAAGTTCTTATGGTTTTTAGGCGGGTGCGCTACAGGGTTGTTGGCTGCAGCAGTTATCGAATCTTTAAACGAAGAGGAGACAGTATATACCAATAAAATTGGAGATGACTCCGCGTCTGAAGAGGAAATGTCAGACTCGGTGGATGAGGCAGTCTATCCAGAAACAGCTGCCGGGAATGCTGACTCCGATTCCAAGATCATCATTCCTGCAACCTGAACCAGGGGGTATTAATGCGCATTCCTTGTCCAAAATGTGAATCAAAGAATACGTCTTGTAAGCCTGATTCTTCCAATCTCTTGGCTTTACTGGAAAATCTGTTGCCCAAAAAACCTTTGCCGGGTGGAAAATATGTGGTGACCTGCAAAGATTGCGGAGCTCAGGCCGTAATCATGGTGAACTGATCGTGAGGGCGCGGAAACCCCGCGCCCTCACGTTAGTCATAAAAATTGAGCGCCTGCCGTAACTCATCCTTGACCCTCAGGCGCAAGGATTCAGGTGCGAGCAGTCTGGCGTCAGTTCCGAACCCAAGAATCCACTTGATAACCTCAAGCTCGGACTGGGCTGTAAAATTCAGGATCACACTGCCGTCCCCGCCGTCCTCAAATCGATCATCCTTGCTCCATGTCCTCTCGCGAACATAGTTTGCGCCACCTCCATAGAACTGAGCCTTGACCTCAAAAGGCGTGGTCTGACGTGACAGGCCGAAGTAACCGCCTTCAAGAGGGGGAAGCTCAGAGAGGGCTTTCTCAGGCAGGGTGCGCCGCGTGGGTTGGACGCAAACTAGACGATGAATGGCCAGTGTGATGTCTTTGGTCGCCTCGGGGTAGCCGCGTTCAGTCACCAGCCAGCCCCGAATATACAGGCCTTCATGAAACGCCACGATGTGCACAGGCACCAGCACATGTTTCTTGGGTTCATGCCTGCGCGGGGACTGGTACAAGACTTCGAGTACTTGTCTGGATCTGATGGACCCGATCAGGCGTTCCAATATTTTTTCATACGCCGAGTAATCAATCTTGCCCTTGACCGCGCATTGCCCAAGAGGCTGAAAGGCTTCAGCCCTGTCTTCATAGTCTTCCAGCAATACGGCGACTTTTTCCACGGTATGATCAAGCTTTTGTCGGATACCGCTTGGCAGAAGGTGCTGCATCCATTCTTTGCATAAAACGAGCTGGGCTATCTCATCTTCAGACAAGACGACCTTGGGGCGGTTCGGCCCGGTTAGGATCTGGTAGTAGGACTGTCCGTCTTCTTTCCATTTGCGCACAGTGACCCGGCCGCTCATGTCGATTTGATCAATCAATCGTAATACTGTTTGACGAGAGCAATCAAGAATTTCGGAAAGACGCTTTAGCGAATAGGGTCTGCCTGAAAAAACAAGCAAGCTGAAAAGAGTCACCGCGTTACGGGTAGGATTTCCATCAGGATTTTTTTTCGGGGGCACAGATTTCTCCTTCTTCATGAACCTCAATTTTCAACCAAGACCTTTCCGCCATCTGGAAAGGCTACGCGGGAAAGAGCTAATCGTCAGGCACGGAGGGTAGGTTTTCAGAAGCAAAATTTCAACGCAAACTTAATCTGGCGTTTAGCTAGGGAGGACTGAATGAAAGTAAACGAAACAATGCAGGCAGAAGCCTTGTCCATGGCATCGAAAATGGGTAAAGATCTAAACCTAGATGAGGCTGAGAGCTTTCTCAATAATAACAAGGATAAGGACTGGTCTGAAACTTTTAGGCTTTTGTTTAGCATGCTCAGGGCGGATGACTATCGCCTTAGCCCATCGACTTGGGCTGTGATTGCTGGTGCATTGGCGTATGTGGTGTTTCCGTTAGATGTCATCCCGGATTTTATTCCCGGCTTGGGTTGGCTTGACGATGCGTTTGTGCTGGCCTCGGTAGTCGCGATGCTGGATGGAGAGATCAAGAAGTATAAGATTTTTAGATCACAACTATGATTACATAGTGAGATATCAAGATGTGGAATACTGTAAAAATACGGAGTGCTTATGAAGAAATTTCTTTTAACGAGCTTCATTTTTTCTATTTTTTGCTCTTACGGCTATGCAAATGATCGTTGTCCGGAGAAAGTTCTGGATACATATACAATCGAAGGTAAGTACGTAGGATTTGAATGTGGAGATATGTGTTATGCGACAATTATGCTTGACAATGAGGAAGAGTTCACTTTTTTGTGCGGAGAAGATGAAGCTACGAAATATCTTCAAAGTTCTGGGAATCGAGTGAGGGTCACTATTAATGTTGAGCAGTTTTGGAACATATACGGAAATGAGTGTAGTCGTTATGATGTTTTTCACTCAGCTGAAGTCATGCCAGTTGCATCTGACGCGACTGGTTTTGATTATGATCAGTGCATGGACAATTCTGAAGGTGTTACATTGGAAATTTTAAATTGTATGCAAGCATCCATTTCAAATCTGGAGAAAAAAATAGATTCAAATTTAGAGAAGAATTACTCGCAATGCGATAATGATTCGTGCAAAGAGTCTTTGAAGAAAGCCCATCAGGCATGGGAGCTATATGTTAAACAGATGAGTGACTTTATTTTCGTCAAGAATGATGAAACGTCGTCAGCAGCTAGGGTATTCGCGTTGTCATTTCTTCGCGAAGAAATGGTAAAATTTTCAGAATTAATCGCGCCGCAAGAATTCTAATACATATACAGTGAAAAAGCAGTAAATTCGTTATTTTTAATACCTCGACTTTCATTGAAAATATAATCGAAATTGCGTCTCAAACTACGCATTCCTTCTTGAAAAGCCTCAAGCAGTATGCGTTTTACTGGGCTCTGAGCTACGCCAAGTTTCTTTAGGCTTTCCAAGGTGATGTCTAGGATTTGGCACAGTGCCTTGACGAGAGTGCTGTCCTCGGTCTCCTCGCTGCAACGATGAAACAGCAGGCCGAGAGTTCATGGATCTTCCGTCCTGCATTTCTCGATGCTGAGAAAAATGTATCGGGTTATCACGATGGTCGTGTGAGCAATGAGAGCGTCGAAGTCCCGGCCCTGGCAGCCTTTTTCCAATTACACAAGCGCTGCTTGGTCGTGCGGAAGAACGCTTCGATGTCCCATCGTTTGCCGTATGCGGGCAACGTCGTCATCGGCAAGGGTGATGTCAGTGGTAAGTAAGTCCAGCCAGTCTCTTTGTGCTTGTTTCGCACGAAGACGAGTCTGGCTTTGAGGCCATCCTTGAACTCGACTTGGGCATGGGCAATGATCCTGGCTCTGCCTCGGCGTTTGCGAAATCAGTTGATTTTCACAATGATACTGAGTTTTTTTTATTAGGACCAAACGAAACGTGAAAAATCAAAATAATGTACAAAAAAATGTAATGAATTTTAATCATTAATATACAAAATTATTGCATTAATAAAAATTTAAACAAAAATTTCATGCAAAACAATATTAAAAAATAAGCGTTGTAATGGAGAATAATATGCAAAATGTTTTTTCGAAAAAAATAAATTATACGAGCTTAAATGAGCATAATGAATTGACATTACGTTTATTTACAGCGTCCATTGCTTTAAAAGATCATCCTTTGATTAGAGCGAAAATCAAAACTAGAGTGAAATATTTCGCTGTCCTTGAATATTTCACAAATCAATGTTCTTCGGGTTGCATAATTATACAAGCTAGACTTGAAGAGTATCGCAAATCGATACTCAAAAACGCGCACAATATTGCAGTAACAGACGACAATAAAAGTAAAATAATTAAGTCAATAGTAAATGTTCCACAAAAGCCTTGGATGAAAAAATATCGTTCTCTGTTGCTTTGTGATTTAGCGCAAATACTTATAGATGAGGATAAAATTAAAAAATCTTTTTATATGATTAAAAAATACTTAAGTAAAAAGCAAATTTCAATACTAGAGTTCATGAATAATTGCCTATTTGTGGAGGAAGAATATCATCCCCGAAAAACAATTGATCAAAGAGGCATTCATCAATATCGAAATAATCGTCAGTTTTGGGGTAAAAATGAAAAAAAAATTATTGTCACTGCAAACATGAGTGCAGGAAAATCAACACTCATTAACGCCCTAGTTGGCAAGATCATATCATGCATGAAGACTGAAGCGTGCACTGCAGCAATTCATTACATTTATGACAAGCCTGTAGAAGATGGTATATCATCTAAAATTGATGGAGTATACCTAATAAATGCTGATGAAAATAATTTGCTTAATTACAATGCAAGTAATGAAACAAAAAAAATTTTAGTAGCAACACACTTTTCAACATTTATAAGTAAAAGCAAGTACAGATTTTGTCTTATAGATTCTCCAGGAGTAAATTCATCAATCAATCGCGAACATGCAACATTAGCAAGAAAAGCCCTAGTCGAAGAAAAATACGATCACTTAATATATGTTTTTAACGCTAATCAACTTGGCACATATGATGAATTACAGCACCTTAAATACATCGCCACGAATATTCCAAAGGAAAAAGTCATTTTCGTTCTAAACAAAATAGATGACTTTTATAAAAAAGACGACTCTATTGATGAAAGTATCAAATCTTTAAAAAACGATCTGACATCAATTGGATATAATAATCCAACAATTAATCCTATATCCGCATACTTTGCACTACTAGTTAAAATGAAGCTAATCGGAAAAGAACTGTCCGAGGATGAACAAGATTCATTCGACACGTTCGTAAGAAAATTTAACAAGCCATATTACAACTTATCTAGATTCTATCCGCACGCATCCAGAGAAATTAAAAGTGTTTATGGTGACCTTGAAGACTTTGCAATAAAATGTGGTCTTTATGGGCTTGAATACACATTGTACGGAGATATGGAGCAAAAATGAAGAAAGTCTTTATTAAGTATAACCCCTATAAACTCGAAACAGATATAGAGGTTGACGGAAAAAAATTAGCGCAAAATAGCATTCTTGGTGAAGTATCAGCGAATGGAACTCGTTTACAGGAATGGGTTGAAAAACTACCAAGTATGCTCAAAGAAGAGTTTAATGACACAGAATTTGATTTAGAGTTCCACGGAACATTGCTAGACTATGAAGACTTAGATGCAGTGTTTGCTGAATCTCAAAAGCGTAAAGAAATTAAATATAAAATACTAAACAGGTGGCCTGCGAAAGAAACTTTAGACAAAGAAGTGCTTATCGATGATATTTTCAGCAAAATTCAAAGCGGCCCGTTCGACGAATTACGTGATGAAGAAATACTTAACGCATTTAAACTTGCCAAGAGCAGTGATTTTGAGTTGTGTGTTGTCGCGACTATGAGTGCTGGAAAGTCCACTCTGATAAACGCTATGCTTGGTACAAAACTAATGCCCTCTAAACAAGAGGCATGCACTGCTATCATTACACGAATTAAAGATATTTCCGACGATGTCGATGCTCCCTTTAAAGCAGAGGTTTACGATAAGGATGATAGACTATCAGAAACGTATGAAAAGATTTCTTACCAAGACATGGAGCGCCTTAATTCAAATGATAGTGTCTCAGTAATCAAAATTTATGGAAATATTCCTTTTGTTACCTCTGAAGATGTCTCCCTTGTCTTAATAGATACCCCTGGACCTAATAATTCTCGCGATCCTCGCCATAGAAAAGTGCAGAGCGAACTGCTTGGAAAGTCATCGAAGGCGCTCGTTTTATACATCATGACTGGTGAATTTGGAACTGACGACGATAACAATTTGCTTAAGCGCGTGTCAGAAAGCATGTCTGTTGGCGGAAAACAATCTAAGGATAGGTTTATTTTTGTCGTAAATAAGCTTGATGACAGAAAAAAAGAAGATGGCGACACTGAGCAGACATTGTCGCGTGTACGCTCATATCTAAAAACACATGGTATAGATAACCCCAACCTGTTTCCAGCAGGTGCATTGCCTGCTTTTTGGATTCGTCTACATCAATGTGGCGAACTCACGATGTTAGGCGACGAAGATGAATTTTATGAGATGGAGACTAAAATCAAGAAGTTCAACCGCAATTCAAATGGCAGTATGCATTTTGAAAACTATGCAACACTTCCACCAAGCATTCGTGGATTAATTAATAGTCAACTTGACAAAGCGCGTAGCGATTGGAAAGGAAGTGAGATTGAAAATCCGTACGAAGCGTTAGTACATACAGGTATTATTTCCATCGAATCAGCAATTCGTCAGTATGTTCAGAAATACGCTAAAACAGCAAAAATTAAAAATATAGTCGATACGTTTATGCATAAGCTAGACGAAGTAGGATGTTTTGAAGAAACAAAGCGCGAACTTGCATCTAATCAAGAACATAGTCAGCGTATCGTAGAACAACTATCCTGTATACGTCGTAAGATGGCCGATGCAGAAGACGCAATGAAATTTAAAGAGGCTGTAGAGCATTCATTGTTAAAAGTCAGCAATGATTCTAGAGAACTTGTAGAGTCAATTATTCAAAAATTTCAGGCTATTATCAGAAAGCGTATTGATGATTTGCGCGATGCTGAACTTAACGTTGACGATGCTGAATATGAAGTGGAACGACTTGTAATGTTCGCCAAAAAATTAGAACCTGATTTTGAGGTTGAACTTGATGAACTTATTCGAAAAAATTTAATAATTACAAGCGCTGCATTGCTTGAAGAGTATAAGAAAAAACTCGTTTCTCTTACAGAAGAAATTGATGCGCACAGTATTGGTGATGTTAGCATTGATCCTATTAAGCTGATGAGTGGAAGCGTGTCCATGGATGAGTTTTCATTGTCAATATTTATTAAAGAAAAAAAAATAGAGGATGGCGAAGAGTGGGTCCAGAACACAGACAAAAAGTGGTACAAGCCATGGACTTGGTTTCAAGAACGTGGATATCACAGAACTAAGTATAAAACTGTTAGATTTGTCGATGGAAGCACTCTGGCGCAGGAATTTTTCAGTCCTATACAACAGAGTTTGTCTGAAAATGGTGATGCAGCAGTTAAATTCGCGTTGAAACAGTCAAAGAAAATTTCAGAACGTTTTAACTCCGAATTTAAACGTCTTGACGACATCCTTAAATCAAAACTGACTGAACTTAAGAGCTACGCGACTGACCAGAAAAAAGCTAAAGAACGCATTAGGGAGACGGAGCGCAAGCTGGCATGGCTTCAACATATAAAAAAGAAAGTTGAATCGATACTCGAAATTTAAGGAGAATTTAGCAATGGCAATTACAAATTCATTTTTGCAAGCAGTATCAACCAGCAATGTAAAAGGTATACGTATCATGATGAAGGATAGCTTGCTCGTCGATCCAACATTTATGGAATTTGATGAGATGATCCGCCGCGCTTCGAACGTAAGCGGACTTTTCGACTCCTACGATGGGCGTGAATTCCAGCATGACAAATCTAAATGGAATGATGACTATATGGATAAATTGATGGTTCAGATTGTGGGTAACTTTTCGCATGAACGTATTGATCATCTTAAAGATGTTGTGAAGTATTTACGTCCCACAAAAACTCATTTTCAAAAAAATTCTATCCAATCAAATAAATATAAATTCGAACAGAGGCAAACTGAAAGACCTCATAAGCCACAAGTACGTCATGACCAACGTAATAATTATCAGAAAATCAAACGACAAGACCAACTCAATGGTAACTATCGGAGCGCAAAAATTGCTGCAGGAGCTGTTCTAGGGGGCATAATTGCTGGTGCAGCAGGAGGAGCAGGCATAGTAGGCGTTGTAGCAACCGCAGCTGCAACCGGCGCATTGGTTGCTATTGTTACGAAGGAGAGCTGAAGTTATGGGAGTTTATCCAGCTTATAAAAATAATCAATCAGATTCAATGCGCGCCAAAACAGTCACACAGGCTCTGGATGCATCATGCGATATCCCAGAATTCGACAGGCTTAATAGCCAGCTTATTGAAGGGCGTCAGCTTATCGACGACATCGTTTTAAAAAAATATCTAACACGGCTAACCGAATTAGATATTGTACCACTAGCCGAAAATTTAAAAAGAATTGATGCTATTCGCTTATTCAAGATCAACGAGATGGTTTACCAGAACGGTGAATATTCAACGTACAAATTCGCATCTGTTTTCAATTCGGTCCAGAATCTTAATTGTGGAGTATTTATTATTGTCGATAGCGATGGTAAAAAAACGTCTTTTTATATGGGAGTTCGTTCTCTAGATGATAAACGCACAACTAAGTCTCTGAAGGACACGCTCCGGAATGCATTGTGTGGACAATTTCCCGGGGTTAAGGCTGTAGACTTGCTTGATCCTGCCGCCGAGGAATTCCTTACCAATGTCCTGGGCAAAAATATTGCGGCCGTTTCCTGTGTAGCTCAAAATAAGGATGAGAAATTTAACGACAACGAAAAATTTATTCAAGGCCTTGAAAAGTTTGTTCTAGCGATGCAAAAGCAAAAGTATACAGCTGTAGTTTTAGCAAAGAGCACTCCAAAAACGATATTAGAAGAAATGAGAAAAGCTTATGAAGTCGTTTATTCACAATTATCTCCATTTACAAATAACGTAATAACTTATGGGCATAATGAAGCGATATCAATTTCTAATGCTCTTTCAATTGGAAATTCCAAAAATACAACTTTTGGTGAAAGTCAAACAACAACTTCTGGAACGTCAAAGACTATAACAAATGGATATTCTGTCACAGATACAAAGGGAATTAATAAAACTAAAACAATTGGATTTACACAAAACGCGTCAATTATAGTTGCTTCTGTAGGAATAAGCGAAAGTTTTTCGAATACAATATCTGAAAGCAAATCTATTGGTACAAGTAAAAGTGAAGCAATAGGTGAAAATAAAAGCAAGTCTGTGGGGCATAATAATAGCAATTCATTAGGTACGAGCCAGAATGCAACTAAAACAGAAGGATTAACCACGGGAAGATCAGATACTCTACAACTTACAATGCAAAACAAAACTCTTATAAACACTCTTGAGCGTATCGACCTGCAACTTAAGCGAATAGAAGAGTTCGAGAGCCTCGGCATGTGGGAGTGCGCGGCCTACTTTCTTTCTGACAGTCAGGAAGCGACCGAGATGGCAGCAGGTACATACAAGGCTCTTATGAAAGGTGAAAAATCGGGGGTTGAAACATCTGCAATTAATTTTTGGGGCCGCACCAATTCAGGTCAAATACCATTGCTTCGTGAATATATTACAAACTTTATTCATCCTGTTTTCGAATATCGGTCAAATTCTGTTACTGTTCCCGTGACTGCTGCGTCACTCGTTAGCGGAAATGAGCTTGCAATACAAATGGGATTGCCAAGGAAGTCAGTCTGCGGCTTCCCAGTAATAGAACACGCGGATTTTGCCAAAGAAATCATTATGTACAATCAGCAAGTACCCAAAAATAGCTTTATTCTTGGTAAAGTATTCAGCATGGGAATTGAGAGTGATACAGAAGTGCGACTCGACAGAGATTCTCTAACCATGCATACATTTATAACTGGAGCCACCGGTTCCGGAAAAAGCAACGCTGTTTTTGAAATATTAAGCCAGCTACGCAATGTTTACAATATCCCTTTTTTAATCATTGAGCCAGCTAAAGGCGAATATAAGAACATATTTGGACAGTTTAATGATGTTGCTGTTTACGGGACTAATCCCAAAAAATCATCCCTATTGCGTCTTAACCCGTTCCGCTTTCCAACAGATATTCATGTTCTCGAGCATTTAGACAGACTTGCTGAATTATTCAATGTATGCTGGCCAATGTACGCCGCAATGCCAGCAATCCTAAAAGACGCCATGGAAAAAGCATACATAGAAGCTGGGTGGGATATCAGCACCTCAGAAAATCTAAAAGGTGAAATTTTCCCAAACTTCTCAGATTTACTGGAACAGATTGAAAGAGTTATAAATGAATCTAAGTATTCAGCTGACAGCAAAGGGGATTATTCCGGCGCACTTTGTACACGTGTACGTTCGCTTACTAACGGGTTAAATGGATTAATATTTTGTAACGAAGATTTAACCGATGAGAAGCTTTTCGATAAGAGCGTAATCATTGACTTGAGCCGCGTCGGTTCATCAGAGACAAAATCGCTCATAATGGGCTTGCTCGTTATGAAGCTAAATGAATATCGCATGACCTCCGGCAAAGTTAACAGTCCACTCGCTCACATTACGGTACTCGAAGAAGCTCACAATCTCCTGAAACGTACTTCAACAGAACAGGCCTCCGAAGGCTCCAACCTACTTGGCAAATCTGTTGAAATGCTTGCAAACTCCATTGCCGAAATGCGCACCTACGGTGAGGGATTCATCATTGCGGACCAGGCGCCGGGGTTGCTTGATATGTCAGTTGTTCGTAACACTAACACAAAGATAATCCTGCGTCTACCTGAGCAAAGTGACCGCGAACTTGTCGGTCTTGCTGCGAGCCTTAATAATGAACAAATTATTGAACTGTCAAAACTTGAACGAGGTGTTGCCGCAATTTACCAGAACGACTGGGTAGAGCCTGTTTTAACTAAGATAAACAAATGCAGTATCGTGGAGAAGAATTTTAATGGAAAGTCTGATGTCATCTTGCATGACGTGCATAATATTAAACAGCAAATTGTTTATTTTTTAATTCAAGGACGGGTTAATGAACGCTTAAAGTTTAATATTGATGAAATTGAGTTAAATTTAAAATCGCTTTCTTTGTCTTCAAGACACCGAGAGTTCATAGAAGAACTAATTTTTGAATACCGGGAAGATAGAACGCTCTCTATATGGGATAGCGTAAATTTTTCGAAACTATCACGCAGGTTGTCTGATTTTTTAGAAATTCGATCAAAAGTCGAAAACATTGTTTTGACTTCTACAGATTACACAGAATTGACAACACAGATGCTCAAAGTTGTAAAATCATTTATTCCTAATCCTTCTGAAAATCTAGCATTCTCTTTAATGCAATGCTTTATGAAAGACTTGAGCATGGGACAGGATGAGAATGATAAACGTGAGAAAATTTATATGTCTTGGGTTGATTATGTCAAGGAAAGGAGCGCAATGATATGAGCATCACCGTTTTTAAAGATGTATGCGATAAAAATATTGCACGATTTGCAGATAGTTCTCTAGGTAAGTTTTCTGAACTCAACTCATCTATAAGGCCATTGAATGAATATGATAAGCCGCTAGGCATCATCTGTGACAATATTAGAAACTGTCCTATTGAAGCTAATAATGGTCATTGGGATGGAGATCGAGGAAATTCTACATGGAAACCTGACAGAGACTACGCCCCTGGAAAGTCGAACCCCGAAGGAAAAAATTGGGGTCAGATACTCGACAAATATGGAATTGACGGCATTAAATACAAAGAGGGAGAGCCAGATTTCAGCAAGATTAGTAAGGGTACATCAGAAATAGAACCATTTTCTGATAACAGATCAGACAATTTCGACAAAGCGGATATCGAACTAGCGAAGCAAAAAGGCCAATCACCAGAGGATGTAGCCAAATGGCGCAAGGAAAATGGCTACACATGGCACGAATGTAAAGACATGAAAACAATGCAAAAAGTACCAAGTGAAATTCATAACAATATTTCGCATAGCGGAGGGATTTCCGAAGCTAAGAAAGGAAACGGTGGATCATAATGAAAAATACTGCTTTTGGCGAATTAATATTTAATACTGGATGGAAAACAAAAACGACTATTTGTCTTCATGAACGCAAATTTAATATTGTCGTAAAAGCTAAGGCGTACTATGAAACAGACGATATAACAGCAGAACAAGAATTTTCTTATATTGATTTCAAAAACAACATCGATACTAGATTAGCAACTGTTGAAAAGTTACTATATAAATTTACTAATGGTGTTAATGTTGACCGTTTTATTCCCAAAATTTTATTATTTCAGCGGAATGGAGAATATGCATTGCTTTTAGACGACATTCAAGATGATGAAGGTGGTGTCGCAGTATGCATCGCACCTAAACCAGAAGTTATAGCGCAGAATGAATATTTATAAGACAGCGCATTAAAAATAATCTAAATTTGTGGAAATTTGAATTAAATATACAGTGTCGAAACATTTTTCACCTAAATCTGTGAAAAAGTTGCATTAAATATACAGCAGTACTACTTTTTTTTCTTAAAATATATCAATGATGTCGGTATGTTGAGCTTGTTTTTTTTCCTGAATATGATTTTGCACCCATTGGATGCGACAGGAGTTTGCAATGCTCATCACCGATATCAACCGAAACGAAGTAAACAACATTGGCCACGTCGGCTTGGCTCTGATTACCGAAATGGCCAGGGTGTGCGGTCTGATTGTTGCGTAAGATACAGGAGAGAGCTTGACTCTGGTGGGGCAAAATCATAACCCAAAATCATGAGTCGGCTGTTAGCGCTCTTTAAATTTAATTAAATATTCAAAGTCCTTATGTGTTGTTGAGGTTTCGAAGAATACGAATCCCCCCTTCGACACCAAGGGCTACGATAAGCCGCCGAAGTTATACTTCGGCGGCTTTTTTGTTGCGCGGATTATGGCGGGGGAGGCACCGCGCCGCCACCTCTCGGCTCAGTCTCAA
>RZYP01000217.1 GCA_009930275.1 Negativicutes bacterium | reverse complement strand
TGTTTATGAAGCTATCGTGCGTTTGGCACAGGATTTTTCCACAAGATACTTGCTTGTAGACGGTCATGGCAACTTCGGTTCCGTTGACGGTGACTCAGCAGCGGCAATGCGTTATACGGAAGTTCGTATGAGCAAGATTGCCGAAGAAATGCTAGAAGATATTGAAAAAGAAACCGTCGATTTTGTTCCTAACTACGACGAATCTTTGAAGGAACCTAGTGTTTTACCGGCAAAAATCCCGGCACTCCTGGTTAATGGTTCCTCCGGTATAGCTGTTGGCATGGCTACGAATATTCCTCCGCATAATCTTTGTGAGATAATTGACGGCCTGATCATGCTGATCGATAACCCGGAAATTGAAATTCCGGAGCTTATGACGGCAATCAAAGGCCCTGATTTTCCGACTGGCGCAATGATTTTAGGGACGGACGGCATTGTTAGTGCTTACACTACGGGTCGTGGCGTTGTTAAAATCAGATCTAAGGCCCATATTGAGCCTATGCCGAAAAATAAGAGCAGAATTATTGTTACAGAACTTCCATATCAAGTAAATAAGGCGCGTTTGATAGAAAAGATAGCGCAGCTTGTACAGGAAAAAGTCATTGACGGTATTACTGATTTACGTGATGAAAGTGACCGTAAAGGTATGCGCGTCGTGATTGAACTCCGCCATGACGTTGTTCCTGACGTTATTCTCAATCAACTTTACAAACATACCCAAATGCAGGATTCCTTCGGTATCATCATGCTGGCGTTGGTCAAAAATCAACCGATGGTTCTGAACCTTAAACAAATCCTGGAGTATTATGTTGAGCACCAGAAAGAAATTATCACCAGAAGAACCAGGTATGAGCTGGGCAAAGCCAAAGAGCGCGCCCACATCCTGGAAGGATTAAAAATAGCGCTCGACCATTTGGACGAGGTTATTAAAACAATCCGCGCCAGCGCGAATGCCGAGATTGCCAGAGCAGCCTTGGTAGAAAAGTTTGCTTTAAGCGATCGTCAGGCCCAAGCTATCCTCGATATGAGGCTGCAACGTTTGACTGGTCTCGAACGTAAGAAAATCGATGATGAGTATATCGATGTTCTGGAAACCATTGACTGGTTGGAGAGCGTACTTGCTGACGAGTATAAAGTGTTGAATATTATTAAAGAAGATCTCCTTGAAGTCAAAAAACGTTTTGGCGATGCTCGTCGTACGGCTTTGACTATTGACACCAGCAATATAAATGTCGAGGATCTGATTGCTGAAGAAGATATTATTATTACTATCAGCCATCAAGGTTATATCAAGCGTCAGAGCCTGGACACTTTCCATAATCAAAAACGCGGCGGCAAAGGCCTTAAAGGCGGCAGCGGCAAGAAAGTTGATGACTTTGTTGAGCATTTGATGCTCGGCTCTACGCATAGCAATATCTTGTTCTTTACCAATAAGGGCAGGGTTTATCGTCAGAAAGGCTATGAAATTCCCGAGGGCAGCCGTACTGTTAAAGGCTCTTCCATCGTGAATGTCCTGCCTTTGGAACAGGGCGAAAAAATTACTGCTGTTATACCGGTTAAAGAATTTATTGACAACCAATTCCTGTTCATGGCTACTAATCGCGGTACCGTCAAAAAGACGACACTGACGGATTTCGACAGCACAAGGAAGATTGGATTGAACGCCATTACCCTTGATGAAGACGAGGACTTAATTGACGTTAAGCTGACGGATGGGCACTCCAGTATTATTCTCGCAACTCGTAATGGTTTGGCAATACATTTCAGCGAAGATGACGTGCGTCCAATGGGCAGAACAGCTCACGGAGTTCGTGGCATCTTGCTGAGCAAGGACGATATCGTTGTCTCCATGGATACTGTTCCTGAAAACGGCGAAGTTCTGACTGCTACCGAGGAAGGTATGGGCAAGAGAACCCTCGCGAGCGAGTATCGTGTTCAGACCCGTGGCGGCAAGGGTGTTATCAACCTCAGGGTAACGGAAAAAACAGGTCATGTTGTCGGCGCAATCGTATTGTTGCCGGAACAGGAAATAATCCTGGTGACAGCTGCCGGTCTTATTATCAGGCTTAACGCTGATGGCATCTCGAAATTTGGCCGCAACGCGCAGGGCGTAAAACTGATAGACTTGAATGACAAAGATAAAGTAGTTGCCATAGCAGTAGTCGAAGAAGAAGCAGAAGAAGAGTAATATTTACAGGGGTTGCTTGGCAGCCCCTGTTTTTTGGTTTTAAGCGGGACAAATTAAAGCCCGTGTGGACTAAAAAATAAATTTATTCGATTTTTTGTAAAATTTGTGATAGAATACAGTTGCATTTTTATGTATATTAATAACAAGTTCGGTTCAAATTTTCATTTTAAATCTATTGAGGATGTGAAGTAATGAGTTGTTTAAAAGAAACTGATGTGGTCGTTATTGGTGGCGGCATCATCGGCACAGCCATTTTACGCGAATTGTCAAAATATGATTTAAGGAGTGTACTGGTTGAAAAGGAGCCAGATTTGGCGACAGGTACAACCAAAGCTAACAGCGCAATTTTACATGCCGGCTTTGACGCTGCTGAAGGAAGCCTGAAGGCCATTTATAACTTGCGTGGCAACCACTTATATCATGAGTTGGAAGATCAGCTTGATTTAGATATCAAGTGGACGGGCTCTCTCGTAGTTGCAACTAATGAAGAAGAATTTGCCACACTTTCCGAGTTAATGGAGCGTGGCCACGCTAATGGCGTCAAGGGTCTTGAAATTTTAACGCCGGAGCAGGTTTTGGCCAAAGAGCCTAACCTGACCAAAAATATTACTGGTGCCTTGTGGGCGCCTTCTGCCGGTGTTTGCTGGCCTTTTGCCATGGCGGTGGCTTTTGCCCAGTGCGCCGTGCAAAATG
>RZYP01000216.1 GCA_009930275.1 Negativicutes bacterium | reverse complement strand
TGGTCAGTTTCTTCACACCCTCATATTAACTTTTAATTATGTCAAAATTATGGCGAGAAAAAGTTTTTTATATTGTGAATGGCAGGATTATATTTAAAAAGGACGAATTAAAACCCTATTATTAATATCAAGGAGGCATAATATTGAGCTTGGCATCCAACAATATAGATCTTTTTTCAAATTATGTATGGTTGTATAGGAAAAAACTCGTTGAAATATTTTTATCAGACGAAAATTATATAAAGTACAAATATAAGCGCGTTATTGGGTTTTCTCCTGACCTTAACAATCCCAAAAGTTTTACGGAGAAAATTAATTGGCTGAAACTAAATTGGCGTAACCCCATTCTTACCCAATGTGCGGATAAATATGAAGTCCGAAAATTTGTTGAAGCTCGTGGCGCGGGTGAACTTCTCAAGACACTTTACGGTGTTTATGAAAAACCTGAAGATATCGACTACGCAGCCCTTCCGGACTCTTTCGTTTTAAAAGTCAATCATGGCTGTAAACAAAATTTGCTTTGCGAGAATAAAAATAATCTAAACCAAAAAGAAACTGCTCAATTGCTGAATTTTTATTTAAAATTCAGCAACTACCACCGGGCGCGCGAATGGGCCTATAAGAACATCCCACCCCGTATAATTTGTGAAGAACACCTTACATGCGACGGCAGCCCTATGTATGAATATAACTTTTATTGCTATAACGGTTCGCCCGAACTTGTTGAAATAAGTCATAAAGAAACGCCGGATACCTCCCGTACAAACATGTTTGATTTGAATCTCAATTTGCTCGAAAGAAAATACAATGCCCTACCTCTTGAAATCGTGCCGCAAAGGACAAAAGAATACGAACAATTGTTGGAATACGCAAGAACGCTGTCGCAAGAATTCCCTTTTGTACGTGTGGATTTATTTGTTGTCAAAAATAAAATATACTTCGGCGAAATGACATTTTATCCAATTAGTGGTATCTATAAATTCAAGCCAATTTCTTTTGATAATTTCTTGGGTTCTTTTTTAAAACTTCCTGAGCCATTTAAATAAATATATGTTATGTCATGATACAAAAAAACAACAGGTTAAAAAACCTGTTGTTTTTTTATAAATAAAGTTATGTAACTTAAAAACCTAGACGAACTTTGTATTTTCTGTTTCCCAACGTTTAAACTGGCAATAACCCCAAGGCGTGTATAAGCCAAAGGTAATGGTAACAAGAATCAATATAATCAGCCACTGAAAGAAAAACCCGAAGCCGGTACCCGTAAACACCAATTGCCTGCCTTCGACATACGTATTGCTGCAAATCCATCTTTGCTGTGCGGAATATGCCCAAGGAAAAAACAAACCGCATGTAATTATCGACAAAATCGTCGTCCATATCAACAGCCAAAGATACCCAAAGCCGCTTCCTTCAAATACAAAATCTTTCTTCATCCGGACACCTCCTGACAACTCTTCTTACCGAGAATTATACTAGAGTGCACAACCCTTGGCAAGCAACCCCTAAGTTAAGCGCGTGTCGAAGGCGTAGCAGGAAGATTGCTGGCGATCTTTTCTATAAAAAAGGGCGCATATCTTTTAGATATGCGCCCTTAAGTGTTTTTATGTCTTATTGCATTCTTTCTTTGAGCAACGCGTTAACCATTTCCGGGTTAGCCTTGCCGCGCGACTTCTTCATGATTTGTCCTACCAAAAAGCCCAGCGCGCGATCCTTGCCGGCCTTATAGTCAGCAATGGATTGCGGATTCTCCGCCAGCGTTTCCTCAACAATTTTAACGATTGCGCCCTCATCGCTGATTTGCTCCAGGCCAAGCTCTTTAACAAGAACTTGTGGTTCCTTGTTGGTTTTCAGCATTTCCGAGAAAACCTTCTTGGCAAGCTTGCTGGAAAGAACGCCCTTATTGATAAGGTTAACCATTTCACCGAGATTTGCCGGAGCTATAGGGAATTCCTCAATAATGACATTCTCGCTATTCAGATAAGCCGATACGTCACCGAGCATCCAGTTGGCAATACCTTTAGCGTCATCGGTATGTTTAGCCGCTTCATCAAAATATTCAGCCATCGCCTTGGTGGCAACGATGTTCTCCGCATCATAATCGACCAGGCCTTTTTCCTGCATCAGACGTGCTTTGCGTGCTGCCGGCAATTCAGGAAGTTCATTCTTGACTCTGGCAATCCAGGCATCGTCAATTTCAACCGGTACCAGGTCAGGCTCCGGGAAATAACGATAGTCATGAGCTTCTTCCTTAGAACGCATCGAAAGGGTAATGCCCTTGCCATCGTCCCAGGTTCTTGTTTCCTGAACCACCGTACCGCCGTCTTCAACTAACTGAATCTGGCGCTGTATTTCATATTCAATCGCTCTTTCCAAAGCACGGAAAGAATTAAGATTCTTAATTTCCGCACGCGTACCAAATTCCGTTGCGCCTTCCGGCATAACAGAAATGTTGGCATCGCAGCGTAAACTTCCTTCCTGCATCTTGCAGTCACTAACCTCGGTATATTCCAGGATGGCCTTCAGTTTTTCCAGGTAGGCTCTTGCCTCCGCAGCCGAGCGCATATCCGGCTCAGAAACTATTTCAATCAAAGGAACGCCGGCACGATTATAGTCAACGGCAGACGAATCCGAAGTTTTGATAGTTGCTCCGGAATGCACCAGTTTCCCGGCGTCTTCTTCCATATGAATGCGTGTTATACCTACTCTTTTTGTTTGACCTTCAACTTCAATGTCAATGTGGCCGTGTTCACAGATAGGTTTATCAAACTGAGAAATCTGATAGTTCTTGGAAAGGTCAGGATAGAAGTAATTTTTGCGGTCGAATTTATTGAACTTCTTGATTTCGCAGTCAAGCGCAAGGCCTGCACGAATAGCGAATTCAACA
>RZYP01000215.1 GCA_009930275.1 Negativicutes bacterium | reverse complement strand
CGAAGCCCTTTTGCTGGAATTAGGCAACCCGGAGCAAAAGGTCAGGATGATTCATGTGACGGGAACGAATGGCAAAGGTTCTGTTTCCAGCATGATAGCCAACATCTTGTTGGTGTCGGGACTTAAGGTTGGCAAATTTACCTCGCCGCATTTGGTGAGATATAATGAGCGTATCGAGGTTGGCGGACAAGAAATCAGCGATGAAGGCTTCGCGCTGGTCGTCACGGCAGTACGACAGGCTGTCGAAAGGATTATGGCAAAAGGGACGGATCAGCCGACACAGTTTGAAGTGCTTACGGCGGCTGCTTTTTTGCATTTTGCCCTGGAAGACCTGGACTACGCAGTGATTGAGGTGGGCCTTGGCGGTCTGTGGGATTCTACTAATGTCATTACGCCGGTGGTATCGGTTATTACTAATGTGAGCCTTGACCATACCGATCGCTGTGGTAAAACTATTGAAGAAATTGCTATGCAGAAAGCGGGGATTATCAAGGACGGCGTGCCTGTTGTCACGGCTGCAGAGGGGCAAGCCCTGGGTCCTATCCAGGCCATGTCGCTGTTTAAGCAAGCGCCTCTTTATATCTACGGCAAAGCCTTTACGGGGCAGGAAGTAACTAGCAGTATGGAGGGGCAGACCTTTACCCTCAGTGCCGGCGATTACCACTCCAATTATGATGTGAGACTGCCGGGTGCACATCAGATTTTCAATACCGCTGTAGCGGTTGTCGCAGCGAAACTGGTATCAAAACAAGACAGTCGTATTAATGAGCTGGCTTTGCACCAGGGCGTGACTCTGACCAAATGGCCGGGGCGGCTGGAACGCATAAGCCAGAATCCCGATGTTCTTTTGGACGGGGCGCATAATCCCGCGGGGGCGGCTGTTTTGCGGGCTGCTTTGGATAAATATTATAAAGGTAAGAAAGTGTGCTTCATCTTTGGCATGATGGGCGATAAAGATATCAGCCAGGTAATTACCACCTTGTTCCGCAAAGACGATACGATCTTTACTGTCAGAGCTGACGAAGGAACAAGGGCAGCCGAGCCGGAAGCTCTGGCGAAGCAAATCGGTGCACAGGCAAAAGCCATACACGATTTATCCGAAGCCTTTAAAACGGCTTTGACAGAAGTTGGACAAGACGGCCTCGTCTGTGTCTGCGGCTCACTTTATCTGGTAGGCTCCTTTAAAAAGATGCTGCTTAATCAATAATTCTTTATTTCAAATGAAACATGATATAATCCATTTATAATATGTTTTTCATGCAAAATAGCAAGGGTTTTAAAGATTATTTAGGTGTTATGTTTAAAGATAAGAGCAACTTTCGCTGGGCGTCGGCAGCATTGGATGCGTAGGTATTATAACTCAGCGCTCCAATTCTTGTTAAAGAATTGCCAAGCGCGTGTCGAAGGTGGAGCAGACGATACCGCCGACGCCTATCGGCATTAGCTGTTAGTTATTAAACTAGACTCTAGTTTCAACGACAGAGCTTGCTTCAGTTTTAATTAAAGAAGAGACAAGTGCGTGTCGAAGGTGATCCCGAAAAATCGCAGAACATTACTGTGATATTATGAATATAAACAGGAGAGTTAAATGAAAACTCCGCTTTTTAGCTGGCAACAATTGAATCTGCAACAGGTTGTCTTCAGACTGCTTGTTCTCTTGGTCTTTGTGCTGCCGCTGTCTATACCGCTAAGCAGTTGCCTTTTTACGGTCACCATTCTGTGTGCTTTGGTTGACCAATACCAACGCAGGAAAATAAGTAAACCGGAGATTTTGCCTAGGAGACTCAAGCAGTCGCTTTATGCCTTGCTAGCAATTAGTCTCATTTCATTGGCATTTTCCGGTAATTTTTTCGCTAGTGCTTTTAATTATGTTTATGTTGTCGGGCAGCATGCCGGCTGTTTTTGGCTGGTATTGCATTATGCTTCTAAAAAAAGAGAACCGCTTGTCTTGCTGAAAGCCTTCCTTTTATCGGCTTTTATCGTTGCCGCATATGGGGTTTTTCAATATATTGCCGGTACGGCTATACTTAATACCGAGTGGGTTGATCTTTCGCAATTTCCTGAACTAACTCAAAGGGTTTACTCAACTTTGCAGAATCCTAATATTTTAGGTAGTTTTCTCGTATTAACGGTTGCCTATTCCATTGGCGTTTTTTCAGCCTTGCCCGGCGGCAAGCGTCGCATTGCTCTCATCGTGCTTTTTTTGCTGAGTTGTTCCTGCCTTTTGCTGACTTTTTCGCGGGGTAATTGGGTCAGTCTTTTCGTCGTCTTGCTTATTTATGTTTGTTTCTTCTATCGCAAAGCCTTGCTGCCTTTTCTTGGCGGCGGCGCACTAGCGGCTTATTTTGCCTGGGATTTGCTTGCTAACAGGCTGATGTCGATTTTTCAAACAGAAGATACTTCTGTTGCCTTAAGATTTTCCTATATCGAAAGCACCTTGGCTATGATTAAGGATACCCCCTGGGGCGTAGGCTGGTATGGTTACATGTATGCCTTCCCGGATTATGATTTCTATTTGCAGAATCCCGACGTACCGATGTATCATTGCCACAATCTTTTTCTGAATATAACGGCCGAGCTAGGCATACAGGGGTTAATCGTATTTTTGCTTATTATTGGCTTTCTAGCGAAAGATGCTTGGTTTTTGGCTTACGCCAAGGTCGAACCATGGCGGAGAGGTATCGGCAGAGGGTATCTGCTGTCGTTAATCGGCATTGCGGTGAGTGGTTTGACGGATCATACTCTGTTTAATATTCAACTTGGTATGTTGTTTTGGGTGCTGAATTCTGTTTTGACAGTATGCGTTGCCAATGCCAGGTTAAATCTAGGTGAACCGTAAGGTTTCCCTAGATTTTTCTTTACATGGTTACCCCCGCACGGTACAATTACA
>RZYP01000214.1 GCA_009930275.1 Negativicutes bacterium | reverse complement strand
CTTTGTTGCTGTATCAATTCCCAGAATTAACAAGTGCTTCCACCTTCTCGCATAATACGTCGTATTTTTTGCCACGGGGCACCAGGATAATCTTACGCCCCGTTTTTGCAACGGTTATATTGATTTGCAAATATTCATCAGGCAGTTCTGTTAAGAAAAGTTCGGCCCACTCAATCATCGTGATACCGCTGCCCCCGACATATTCGTCGAAACCTATGTCGCTCAGCTCTTCCGGACTATCGAGCCGGTACAAGTCAAAGTGCCGCAGCTCCATATCCTGGCCCTTATAAACATTCATGATAGCAAAAGTAGGACTCGTTATATCTTCTTCGGGAACACCCTTCGCGAGTGCTATTCCCTTAGCTAGCGCCGTCTTGCCTGCCCCAAGGTCACCGCTCAGGCAAATTATGTCACCATCACTGACAAGCCGTCCTATTATTCGTCCTAATCTTTCTGTTTCCTCACTGTTTGCGCAGTAAAACTCTTTCATTACATAAACCACCAGACTTTTCAGTATTTAATAGTTTATTATACCAATATTTTAAATTCAATGCACCAGTATTATGCAAAAACAAAAGCACCACTTGTAAGTGGTGCCGAAAGTCAATTCGCTATGTCTTTCGTACAATTGTCAGCTTCTTTGCTGTTCATATAGGTTCTGGTGAGCGTGTAAATCTCGTCTTGAATTTCCAAAAAGCCCTCAGCCACAGAAGGATCAAAGTGCTTGCCTATTTCCTTCCGGATATGTTCTACGGCCTCCGCAAATTGGTAGACCGGTTTGTAAACCCGATTGCTGACAAGCGCGTCGTATACGTCAATGACAGCCATCAGCCTTCCGGACAGAGGTATGTCCTTACCAGACAAGCCAAGCGGATAACCCGTTCCGTCGTATCTTTCGTGGTGTGATCCTATCAATTCAATCGCGGTTGTTATAAAGCTGGGAACATGTTCATAGCGGTATAACTCATTTTCCAGCGCCGCCACACCAAAAGTTACGTGCTTTTTCATCATTTCAAATTCTTCAGGATTCAACCTGGTAGGTTTTAATAATATTGCATCGGGTATGGCGACTTTGCCAATATCGTGCAACGGACTGGCTGTTACCAGTTCATCAATGTATGAATCCGTCAGCAGCTCCTTGTAGTCATCTTTTGTTTTCAGATGGTTACAAAGAATCTTCATCATTTCCTTCATGCGCATAACATGGTTTCCGGATTCAACGTTTCTGGCTTCCAAAAGATTTATCATAGCGTTTACGGATGTGTCGCGGGTCTTAATAACTTCTTCTGACTTTCTCTGATGCACAACGCCCCGCCTGACATTTTCCCATTCCAGCTTTTTCTGCAGTCTGATGATTTCAAGCTGTAGCTTCAGCCTTACATTCAAAGACTCCTGGTTCAAAGGCTTTCGTATATAATCTGCAGCCCCTGCGGTAAGAGGGTTTGTTTCATTTTCCAGCGCTTCGCTGCTTGTTAAAACAACCATCCTTAATTTATCAGAGTCGTACAGAGAAGCTAATTTCTCGACTAAAAAAAGATTATCCTTGCCTGCTTGACTCACATCAATTATAACCAGTTCAATATCCGGTTCTTTTTTCAGCCACTCTAATGCTTCCGAACCATTATCAACCCTAATTAAGTTGCATTCGCTTAACCCGGCGCCGATAATCGCAAAATCAGACTCGGAATCATCGACAATCAATATTTTTGCGTCCATGCAGTCATTCCCCTTTGTCATGCGCTTCTTAAATACAGGCACCAACATAATGCTAAACCGGAAATGATTTTTTTAAAACTACAGGTAAGTTGTAGTGGTTAAATTTAGTCGGAAGCAAGTGAAACAACAGAATTTTTTGTTTGCTTAGCCACGCGCAGCATAAGATCGACCTCATTCAATACTTTCTTTTTATCCCAATCCTTGTCAATCGGTACAACGCCGATACTTAGAGTGGCCTCACGACAATCATCACTGTTAAGAACTGCATCCTTAAGTGTGCCGGTAATTGCCGTAGCAAGTTCAATATCAGTATCCGGAAACAAAATGACAAACTCATCGCCACCCCAGCGGGCAACCGCATCCATGTTCCTTGTGTGCTTACGAAAAATATTCGAAATATTAACCAAGACATCATCGCCGGCTGAATGACCAAGCTTATCATTGACCTGCTTAAAATTATCTACATCTATTGCCGCCATACAAACAAAATAATTACCATTTTTTGTTTTCTCAATTTCCTGCGCAAGCCTAATACTGAAATACCACCTGTTACCAAGCCTTGTCAGAAAATCAAACATAGCCATATAATGCAGTTCATAAATCATTTTGCCGATGATAGCTCCCGCAATGCCAAAAAGTACTATCGTAAAATAGACAACCATATCGCGCATGCCTGGAAAATAAACTTCACTCAGGCGTTGAATCAAAAAGGCAACTGATGCCGAAGCCGCACCTAATAGAGTAAAAATAAGGGAAGTATGCTTATGGAATATTTTATTAGTATAGATATACATTTGCCGTCACCTCGCAATGACCTGATGCTTCAAAGGTCGCATAAAAAAATAAGAGAAATGAGCTCCCTAAAAAAACAAACGACCAGAAATATTCTGGCCGCACGATCTCTCCTCAAGGCTAAAATGGCAACCGAACAATAAAATAGCCAAAAGAAATCTGGACCATAGTTCCGCTTTCTTGTCTTTCAACAAGTCTGCCACCGATATATACTGGTTTCTCTTGCATTCTATCATCTATACAGGCTAATAGCAAGCAAAATAGCCAAAAACGTAGATAATTTACCGAAAACGCTAAGAAAAGAAAATAAGGCTCCACCAAAAACTTGGTAGAGCCTGCTCTGTTTACTTGGTGCGGGAGACAGGAATCGAACCTGCACGCCTCACGGCGCT
>RZYP01000213.1 GCA_009930275.1 Negativicutes bacterium | reverse complement strand
AGCGATGGTTTAGCTGAATTTTTCGAAGAAAATCCTGTGGAAGCCAAGAAAATTGTCGAAAAATCAATTATTTCCGCCCGCGCTCGAGCGGCGGCGAGAAAAGCCAGAGAATTGACACGCCGTAAAAGCGCGCTGGAAATTAGTTCGTTGCCTGGTAAACTTGCGGATTGTTCCAGCCGTGATGCTGAAAAAACCGAAATTTACCTCGTTGAGGGTGATTCCGCAGGCGGCAGCGCTAAACAAGGACGCGACCGTGGTTTTCAGGCCATCCTGCCTTTACGCGGTAAAATTTTAAATGTTGAAAAATCACGCTTGGATAAAATTCTCAGTAATGAAGAAATCAGGTCAATGATTACTGCCTTCGGCAGCGGTATTGGCGAAGACTTTGATTTGGCGAAAGCTCGTTACGGCAAGATTATTATAATGACCGATGCTGATGTCGACGGCGCTCATATCCGTACGTTGCTGTTGACTTTCTTCTACCGTTATATGCAGCCGATGATCAGGGCAGGACATGTGTATATTGCGCAGCCGCCTTTGTATCTTGTAAGAAAAGGCCAAAAACATTATTATGCTTATAGCGATGATGAATTGCAGCAGACTCTTGATCAAGTAGGCAGGGAAAGCAATCCTTACGTTCAACGGTATAAAGGTCTGGGCGAAATGAATCCGGAGCAGTTGTGGGAAACAACGATGAATCCAGAGGGGCGTACCATTTTGCAGGTTAAACTGGAAGATGCAGCTGAGGCTGATATGATTTTTTCCATCTTGATGGGGGATAAAGTTGAGCCGCGTCGCCAGTTTATCGAAGAGAATGCCAGCAAGGTACGCAATCTCGATTTGTAAGATGAGGAGAACCTTATGAAAATTAAGAAAAACTTGTCAGACGCAGATATGTTCAAGGGCTTTCAGGAAGAGAAAAGCTTCGAAACTGATCTTCTTGATGACGGTACAGCTGTCACTTCTTTTCGTACAACCAAGGTTGTAAAAAAAGAAAAGGAGCTGCTTTTGCCAGAGGAAGCTCAGGAAAAATTAAATAAATATTTACTGGAAATCAGCATGGAATGGTTTAAAAACGGTAATGGCGAGGTGGAATGGAAGGTTCTAAAAGAAAAAGACCAGATCGTCATCAAGCCTTCGCCGAGCAAGAGAAAGGCAGTTAAGTAAGATATGGCTACGTTTGATCTTAATTTACCGCAGGGTATTTTAAGTTTATGTCAGTTAAAAAAAGAAAAGATAGTTGTCGTGGCAGGCGGTAGAAGACCGGAAGCTGCCTGGCTTAGGGAAGTAGCCAGTGCGAAAAGGATTTTTTGTGCCGACCATGGTATTGATTACTGCTATGAAGCAGGGCTTTTGCCTAACTATTTGTTTGGCGATAAGGACAGCGGCAGCCAAGAAAATTGGTTGCTGGCTGAAACAGCCGGGGCGCAAATTAAGTTATTTTCACGTGAAAAAGATGATACCGACCTACAGCTTTTACTGAAAGAGATACCTCAGGAGTGCTGTATTTTGGCGACCGGTATCTGGGGCGGAAGATTTGACCATCTTTATGCTAATATTTTCAGTTTATTGGCCTGCAAAACTCAAAAAGGAGCGACTGTCATCCTTGCTGATCATGAAGAAATCATGGTTTTGTTAGGTGAGGGTGAAAAAGTGACTTTCACTCCCGGGCAAAAACCAACGGAAATATCGCTTTTGCCATTGGCTGCGGAAAACAAGGTTTCGATTTCCGGTGTAAAATGGCCTTTAACAGGCGCTAGGCTTACGCAAAATCATCCTTACGCCATCAGCAATGAATTGATTGCCGAGCAAGTCACGGCAAACTGCGAAGTTGGTTGCAGCGGTTTTTATTTAAAGTTTATTCAGCGCATTTTGACATAAATTAGAATTTGATTGAGGAGAAACATGGAACAATACGACCCAGGAACAATGGTATTTTTGGTTATTGCTGCTTTTATTGCCTCTTTTATTGACTCAACCGTGGGAGGTGGCGGACTTATCTCGACACCGGCTTTGCTGGCCACGGGTATGCCGGTAAGTTTTGCCTTGGGAACAAATAAAGTTGCGGCTATGATGGGTTCTTTTACAAGTGTTGTAACTTTTTGGCGAGCCGGCAAGGTACAAAAAAAAGTCGTGTTGTGTTTAATGCCTCTTTCGTTTATAGGGTCTGCCTTAGGGGCTTATGTAGTGTATCTTTTACCTGCGGCTCTCATGAAAAACATTATTGTTGTCATGCTGGTGGCAGTGGCGGTTTATACTTACAGGCGCAAAGACTGGGGCGATATTTCCAATGTCAGGGAATTCAGCACTGCTATTCTGTCAGCGACAATTTTCACTGCTTTCAGTCTTGGCTTTTACGATGGCTTTTTTGGACCAGGAACAGGTTCTTTTTTGATATTTGGTTTTTTATTTTTGGGTTATGACTTCGTTACCTCGGCAGGAAATGCCAAGGCGCTTAATTTTGCCAGCGGCGCCGGAGCACTCTTATCGTTCGCCATTAGTGGTACCGTGTACTGGATTTATGGACTGGCTATGGGAGTTTCGATGATTTTTGGCGCGATTTTCGGCTCCAAAATGGCGATTAAACATGGCGCAAGTTATGTACGTCCTCTTTATCTTTTTGTTACGACGATATTGATAGGAAAACAGGTTTATGATTTATTCTGCAAATAATAACAGTCAAAAAATATAAAGGTTGGTGGTAAAGTGGAATTAGAGGAAGGTAAGGTATTGCCTGTCTGGATAGAAGACGAAATGAAAAAATCCTACATCGATTACGCAATGAGTGTTATTGTTCAGCGCGCTCTGCCTGATGTACGTGACGGTCTGAAACCTGTTCATCGTCGTATTCTTTACGCAATGCAGGAAGCTGGTATGAGTTCAAATAAACCATACAAAAAATCAGCCCGTATCGTCGGTGAAGT
>RZYP01000212.1 GCA_009930275.1 Negativicutes bacterium | reverse complement strand
GACAATGCAATAGCTGAACAGTAGGGTGGCTGGATTTCACTTCCGAAGTGGTTGGATTTTCGTTGCCGCGCTGGTTGGATTCCTACTTGCCAAACACACAGATTAAAGAAAAAACAACCCGGCGGAAGAACATCGAAACTTTCCTCTCCGAGTTGAAAAAGCATGGCGGGATACTCACCGAGTTTGACACCATGCTCTGGCACAGCATGGTTGACCATGTGACCGTCAGCAACCAGGAAGAAGTGCGGTTCACTTTCAAGGACGGCTCGGAGATCCAAGTATAAGCAAAAAGACCCTTTTCGCTGGACCACAAGCCCAGGACGAGGTGCCTTTTATTTTGGAATATCAGCTATTTAACACCATTTTCTAGCACTTTGCTTTTGAGTATGGAACTGAGATTAGACTTAATAAGATTTCATATCAGATACTTTTGAATCAACTGAATCGACCTTAGATTCGAGAGAGTCCATCTTACTATGTAAATAAACTTGTTGCTCTTCTATATTGGTTATGCGGGTATTGTACCCCCTTAAAGCCATAATCGCTTCTACCATAAGTTCTTGATCGCTTAAAGCCATTAACACATCTTTTTCCATTTGAATGCGTTCTCTCTCAACTCTGGCGGCATTTTCAGCTCGTTCTGTTTCTATTCGGGCTCGCTCTTCCTTCTTGAATTGGCTATCCCTTTTTATATCTTCAATTTTTCCTTTGACTTTTTCAAACATAATAGGCCTCCTATGCTGAAAGAATTTAAGCCTTTGGACCGCCAAATTTTCCTCTGGTTATCACCACTGCAACCAATCCTAATAGCGTTAAAGCTCCACCTCCAATTTTCCTAATCACTCCATTTGTCTTGTTTTGGCAGTTTTCACAATGATCATTTCTACTATTTTCTGGTATTTCTTTGCCACATTTTTTACAGTGTTTACTCATTCTACTTCTCCTTTAAAGCCAGTGGAACGTCAATAAGTGGTTGAGTTTCCTCAATGTCCGGGGGGAGCGCAGCAATCTTTTTCTGAAGATCACTAAAATTGTCAATCAGGTCCTTTTGGTCTGAACTACTAAAAGAGTTTAGGGCTAAGAGTGTATCTCTATCATCAAGCGCATTCGCGCTGATAAAGTCACTGAATTGCTTCATACTTAATCTTGCCGCATTTTGTTCACCGAGTAGGCAATATACAGTAGTTTCAACTTGAACGGTTTTTGTGATTGCCAATAGGCAATTAAATATCTCAGTGCTATGCTCATCACCACGGTTCTGAGCCTCTTTATCTACTATTTTGGAGAACCAGTTTCTATCCTTTCTCTCATCAAAAAAATGTTTTTCACTTCCAAATGCTCTAAAAAGAATGCATTTGGCATCAGTTGCACTACTTAAAATACTAAGAAGTTTTTCCTCTCTGATTCTCCCATCACATATCTGGGCGGCTTGTTGTAATTGCTGCCAAGCACTCTCGGCCAAGGCGAGTCTGTCGTCTTGAAGCTCGCTATGAAGATTAGCAATTCCTCTTTGAACATCACGGATTTCGCTAATTACTTGAGCTAGAGCAATCTGGGTTTGCAAATCAACAATTGAACTTCCCAAATCAGGTGTCAATTGTAAGTCTTTTAAACGTACCTGCGCAACGAATCCTTTTTCCCCATAAATGGTAGGAAGAATTTCCCCGCCCTTATCAGTTATAAACCTATAAATCCCATCATCAATCATTTTCTGAATTGTGGGATTCAATTCGGCAACTTTTATAGTCTGGGGAATCATTGCATTTATTACTTCAAAGAAGGCTGGCGCAACCCTGGAGAGATTTTCAGCTCTGCCGAAAATGATATTCAAGTTATTATTCTGTATTGTGCTGATAGGAAATACTTGATCAAATTCTGATGCAAGCGAGGTACTCTCCCATTGAATCCTTTTGAGAGGTCTATTGCTAGCAATCATAGGTATATTCTTGGTACTGCTTCTATATCCACAAAAAGGGCAACTTGATGCTTTATCTGATATTTTCGTCCCGCACTCCGGGCAATACACTAATCCCATTCCAATCCTCCCTCAAGCATAAATTAGAATATTTAAATGCGCTGTATTTCATGGTTTTATAATTGCACACCATTGTTTAAGTCTTACATGATAAGGTACTCGCCAAAAGGTGCCATAACCCCAGCAGAAACTAGGGATTAATGGAGCTACTAATTGCTTCAATTAGCAAAACACTTACTGTGCTACCGCTGTAGCTATATTTGATGAATATTCTATTTGTGATATCAGCTATTCCGATTTCATTATCAGGTTTTGCTTTTCCATTATTACCATTCAAATTATCGAGAACAAGGTTTTCAGCAAGATTCTGGATGTCATTTGACTTTATGAAATTTACCGCTTGTGCTGAATATAGAAATTGATATTGTCCTCTAGAGCCAATGTTATGAAGTGGTTCTTGCGACCCGGGATTCAAAGGATTTATTATTGGAACACTTACAAGCATTAGAATTAGGAACAAACAGACCAGTGAGTTTCTTATGCATTCATATGAAGTAAAAACGCTGTTATTACGCATAATGTTCTGAAGCTTGTTTAAATTAATGCACTCATTGTATTCCTCACTCAAAGCTTGATTACCGGATGCGAAGGTTTCAATATTCACATTAAACATTTTATTATCTTTTATCAAAACCTTGATTGCCAATAATCCCGCTGCAATCATATACATTACTGCAGCAGAAAGAAGGCAGAAGGCAATCCACTTAATAATCGGAATGGGGAACCTGGCGTAAATAGTGTTGATTACACCAGATGCGCCCATTATCAGCGTAATTGCAATGGTTACTCCAACAACGTTTGTTTTTGCTTTGTCTTCTAGCTTATCTTTGATTTTAAATGTGTCAAAATACTGGTCTTTATAAACCTCAATTGCCACTGGCTCGGCAAGG
>RZYP01000211.1 GCA_009930275.1 Negativicutes bacterium | reverse complement strand
TTGTTGTATAGAATAAAATATCAGAAATATAGGAATTATAAGAGGTGCAAAATATGGGCAACTATTTTTCCACGCAGGAATGGCTGAAATTTATAGGCAAGGAAAAACTGCAAACTTTCCAGGATATATTTTCGCAAACTTACAATATAAGCATGTCCTTCTTTGATGCCGAGGGCAAACCCTTAACTGTCTGGTCCAAATATCCTCTGTTTTGTACTGTAATTCAAAAAGAAAGTATGCAGCGCTGTCGCGAAGAATGGCAAAACCATTTGGCCGGCCTATGTGAAAAAGACAAGTCAAAATTTTTCAATTGCCCTTTTGGCATGATTGGCTTCGTCTGCCCCGTTTTCTTTGATGGCCGAATTATGGCCTATGCTTATGTCGGCGGGGTGACCTATGAAGGCAGCAAAATCTCGCTGGAAACGCGGGAACGCTACCATTTACCTGCCATCACCAAGGAACAGCTAAAGAAAATAAGCGAGCTTTTGGTGGAAACTCTTAGTTTGCTGGATGTAAATCTGTCCATTTTTGAGAAAAACAAAATTAAAGAAAAAAGAGAAACCAAAGAGGAAGATACTAAACGTGACTCCCGCATCAGCATGCGCGAAAGAGACATAGTAGAATTAGTCTGCAAAGGGCTCAGCAACAAACAAATCGCCGAGAAGCTTTTTATCAGCGAAAGAACTGTCAAAACCCACGTCAGCAATATTCTCGCCAAATTGAACCTGCATGACAGAATGCAGTTATTGGTACAATACTATGGCGGCAATAACGGAGAAAACGATGAGCATTAAAAAAAAGCTGGCGGTATTTATTGCTGCCCTGATTATCCTGCCGATGTCCTTACTGATGCTTGTTTCCGGCTTCTTTCTCAACGGCCAGGTTAAGACCGAAGAGGAGAAATATCTGAAGTCAACGTTGGAAATCGTCAGCAGCGATATGCAGGAAAGAAGAAATGACATACAAAAAGTATGTCAATTTTTTGCCGAAGATGATCATATCAAAGATGCTTTGCAAGCTAATGATTCAGAACAGCTTAACAGCAATTTGCAAAGACTTAAGCATTATTACTATAAAAATATTGATTACGCGCTTGCAGTCGACAAGAACAACTCTCTGCTCGCCTATGTCTCCCCTAACGTCAGATACGAAGCTAATGGCAAAATTGCGGCTTTGGCGCAAAAAGCGATGCAGCAGCAAATTATCATCCAGACAACCGATATTGTTTCTCTGGAAGAACTATTTGAGGTTAACAGCAAAGAATATAATGATTTCTCGGTTAAACTCGAAGAAGGTTTTGCCGGCCAGGATAAATATCTGCGCAAAGCTTTGATTGAACTAACGATTGTACCTATTATGGACAAGAATACCCCTGACATTATCTTAGGTGCCTTGATTGTAGCCGACATAGCCAACAGCGAGTATTATTTCCCTGAATATATCAGTTCCAGAGCAACGGAAGGTTTTTTGATTCTTTCGGTTGAGGGCATACGAGTTGCCACAAAGGCGACAGAAGGCGAAGAAATTACTGAACTGGTAGGAACCAAGGCTACCAAAGGAAAGTTAACGGACAATAAAGAAGGACAGTTTTTTGGGACAACCTACATTAAGGGCGCCAATTATATCTTCCTCGACAAAGCGGTCAAAAACCTTGAAGGCAAAGTAGTTGGTTATTTAAGCGTGGGTATTGATGAAAATCGTTTTGTCTCAATGGTGACAGACAACAGAAGAATTGCTCTGGCCGTCATTTTCATTTGTTTAATTATAATGCTGATTTTTGGTCACGTCCTGGCGGAAAACATCAGTGCCCCTATTGTAGCCGTTACTAAGCTTGTAAAAACGTATGGACAAAAATACTTGGGAGCAACACCCTCCGGTCCGACTGTTACTGATGATGAAAGCGTTATACTTTTGGAATCGTTTCAAGAATTTATCCGCAATCTCAAACACGCAGAAGAAGAAAGATTTGTTTATTTGAAGCGTTTGGAAGAAGAACATGTTAAACAAAAACAGCTATCCGAAACCCTTAAAGAAACAAATGATAACCTGGAGTTATTAGTCGCCGAAAGAACGCAGCATCTGCAGACAGTCGTCGCGGAATTGAAAAAACTGGATGTGACCAAATCACAGTTTTTAGCTAATCTCAGTCATGAACTAAGAACGCCTTTAAGCGTTATTATTAATGCATCAGATGTTTTAAGCGGCAATTATTTTGGCAAGCTTAACGAAAAACAAGATAAATATATTCACAGCATCTCTTATTGCGGCAACCATCTGCTGCAGCTTATTAACGATTTGCTGGACATTTCTAAATTAGCCTCCGGCAAAATGTCGTTGAAAAAACAGGAATTCTATATAGCCGACTTAGTTACAGAAGCTGTTAAAAATGTGCAAAATTTAATCAAAAATAAGGATCTGGTCATATCGGTAGATATCGAACCTACGGATTTTCCTGTCTATGCTGATTCGCAGCGAATCACACAAATTTTTTATAATTTGCTTTCCAACGCTATTAAATTTACGGATTCCGGCGGAAAAATTAATGTTAAAATTTTCCGCCGCGCCGATAAAATGGAAGTTATTGTCCAGGATAACGGTATCGGCATTGCAGAAGAAGATCAAAAACGCATCTTTTGCGAGTTTGAACAAGTGGAAAGCAACTACGACAAACGTTTTGGCGGAACAGGTCTGGGCTTGCCCATCGTGAAGAAACTTGTCGATCTGCATGGGGGCCAGATTTTTTTAAAAAGCAAATTGGGTGAAGGCACAGAAATAATCTTCACTATCCCATTAACAGACAAAAACGCATAATGAAACGAGGTAAAAAAAGTGGGACGAATTTTAGTCGTTGACGATAATGAGCAAATCTGCGAATTGGTCAAAGATGTCGTTGAAAGTTGGGGACATATTGTCTATGCTGCCGCA
>RZYP01000044.1 GCA_009930275.1 Negativicutes bacterium | reverse complement strand
GATAAGATGGATGAAGCTATAGTTCAGTATATTAAGAAGAGATACAATCTTTTGATTGGCGAGCGTACCGCGGAAGAAATTAAAATTGCCATTGGGACAGCGATGAAGGTGGAAAAACCTGACATCATGGATATCCGTGGACGTGATCTTGTTACAGGCCTTCCCAAAACATTGAACATAGACGCCAACCAGATCCAAGAAGCTCTGAGTGAGCCTGTAGCAGGTATTGTGGAAGCTGTAAGAGGGACATTGGAACGGACTCCGCCTGAGTTGTCGGCAGATATTATGGACCGCGGTATCGTCATGACCGGCGGCGCTTCTTTGCTGCGTAATCTTGATAACGTGTTAAGCAAGGAAACCGGTATGCCTGTTTATGTATCTGACTCCGCTCTTTCTTGTGTAGCTTTGGGAACAGGTATTGCGGTAGAGCATGTCGATATTTATAAAAAAGGGTTTATGGCGGCTTCTAACCGTTTATAAACTATTAGGATAAGGAGAACACGCTTGTGAGCAAGAAAAGTGTGTTAGCCGTTATTGCGGTGGCAATTTCGCTTTTATTGATGGTTTTGGCTGTTCAGGGCAGAGCACGTTTTCCTTTGCTTGACAGAGCAATTGTAGCAGTGGCGGCACCAATAAATAGTAAACTGATAGCGGTGTCCAATAAAGCAGATTCCATCAGAAGCTTTTTCGCTGCTTTAACGACTATGCAGGAAGAAAACAAAAAAATAAAGGCAGAAGTCGAAGCTTTACGTTACGCCAATATCAAAATGGCAGAAATTTGGGCTGAAAACCAGCGTTTAGCTAACCTGCTTCAATACAAAAATGACGCCAAAAATCTTAAGTTGCTTACCGCTAAAGTTATAGGCAAGGATATTGGAGACACACATGACAATGTCCTTGTTAATAGCGGCAAGAATCAGGGCATCAGGGAAAATATGCCTGTTGTCAATGCCTCCGGATTGGTTGGCATTATTGATGAGACTTATCCGGATGCCTCCAGAGTATTGTTGGTAACAAGCCCCAGGTGTAGGGTGGGCGGCATAGTTTTGCGCGCCAATTCACGCGTTGTAGGGGTCGTGATCGGCATGTCAGGTGGCAATGGTGTGTTGCAGATGAGCAACATGGCTCGTGATGCTGATATCGTGCCGGGTGATATTATTGTAACCTCAGGCTTCGGCGGCAATCACCCCGGCGGGTTGGTAATTGGAACGGTATCCGATATTTCCCGTAATGACGGCGGCTTGTTAAAACAGGCTAAAATAGTTCCAACTGTCGATTTTGGGCGGATGGAAGAAGTTATGATTGTTACTGATTATCAAAATCCTTCTGATTTTGTACAAAGCAATAAAGAAGTCAGCAAGCAGCAGAGTGGGGGGGCGGTGAAATGAGCATGGTGATTTGGCCGCTTTTCCTTCTGCTGTTGCTGTCGTTACAGACATCATGGTTTTCTTTTTTCCCCGGGGCGGATTCTACTCCGGATTTTCTTTTGCTGTTTGTTGTTTTTCAGGCTATGTATGGCGGGAGCAACAAAGGAGCAATCAGCGGGTTTTTTGTAGGCCTTGTTCAGGATGCATTGGCGCCAACGTATTTTGGCTTTCATATAGTGACTCGCGTTTTGATCGGCTATTTTACAGGAGAAACAAAGGAGCGAGTATTTAAAGACAATTTTCAAGGCTATGCCGTTTTCGTTATTGTAGCAAGTATACTGGTTAAAACTGCGCATGCGCTGTTGCTTTTAATGGTACTGAAATCTGCTTCCGGCTGGTTTATTGATCATTTGTTGGGAGCAATGTCTTATATTTTCATTAATTTAATCGTTTCCTGGCCAACGTGGCTTGCTTTACAAAAAATAAGTGCCTGGCTGGAGAAACGCAACAGCTATTGAGAATCTAAGTTCGAAAGGAGGCACCGCGTTGCTTAATAAAAAATATGCTTATCGTTTAGAATTATTGATGATTGCGTCAATGGTTATCATCGCGGTGTTAATCGGCAGGATGGCCTACCTCCAATTGTATAAGGGTGATTACTACTATCGTCTATCCGAGGGTAATCGTGTTCGCGCTGTAAAAATAATTGCACCGCGTGGTATAATTTACGACTGCAACGGAGAAGCGCTCGTTAAAAATGAACCTGGCTTTGTTGTTTCTCTTCTGAGAACTAACAAGAATCCGGATATGGTTGTTATAAATAAGCTGGCGGCGATTATAGAACTGCCGCCGGATAATATTCTGGAAAAGATCAAGCAAAATGAAGATAGTTATGAACCAATAAGGCTAAAAAGCAACTTATCACCAGCAATGGTGACTAAAATAGAAGAACAATATCAAGAATTGCCGGGAGTCCTGCTTGAATTGCAAGCCATCCGCAAGTATGTAAACAATGAATTAGCGGTGCATGTTTTGGGTTATGTAGGAGAAATCAGCGAATACGAAATGAGTAAGGATAGAAACGCTGATTCGGAATTAAAGATAGGCAGTATTGTAGGAAAAGCGGGTTTAGAGCGTTTTTATGATAATTTCTTGCGGGGGACGGACGGAAGTTATAGGGAAGAAGTAGACGTTTCAGGCCGTATTGTCCAGGCCCTTGATAAGCTGCCGCCCAAACCAGGGCAGGGCTTGGCTTTGACTGTGGACGCAAAATTACAGCGGCAGGTTGAAAAAATAGTGGATGAGCATCTGGCCTATTTGCGTTCCAGCGGCTTTGCCCCTAAGGCTAATGCCGCTGCGGTTGTTGCCATTGATCCAAGAAATGGTGCAATTAAAGCCCTTGTGAGCCGTCCGGCCTTCAACCCTAACTTGTTTGTTAACGGCATATCTTCCAAAGATTGGCAGGCTATTAACGATAACCCATATGACCCCATGGCTAATAAAGTTATCTCTGGAGAATACCCGCCTGGTTCGACCTTTAAAATTGTGACTGGTTCAGCTGCTCTCGAAACAGGTAAAGTCACGCCGCAGGAGATGATTTTTGACTCCGGCAAGCATTGGCTGATTCCCATGGGCAACGCTGAGGGTGAAGCGTTAGGCTGGCTTAATTTCCATAAGGCCTTGGCTGCTTCGGACAATGTATATTTTTATGAAATGGGCAATCGTGTCGGCATTGATGTTCTCAAAAAATATGCAACGTTATTTGGTTTTGGCAGAGCTACAGGCATTGATCTTTTTGGCGAAACAGAAGGTATTGTTGCCAGCCCTGAGTACAAAATGAAAGTCTTTGACGAGGACTGGTACCTGGGTGATACATTTAACGCCGCTATAGGGCAGGGATTTAACCTGGCTACGCCGTTACAGTTGGCGGTAATGCTCAGTGCCGTTGCCAACAACGGCGATGTCTATAAGCCCTATTTGGTTGAAAAAATTCTTAACGACGACGGTGGTGTTATCAAAGAGATTAAACCTGAGAAAATCGGACATCTGCCTGTTTCGTCAGAAACATTGGAGCTGCTCCAAAGAGCCTTGGAGGCCGTTGCTCAGGAAGGCGGTACCGCTGCACAACTTGCTAATTTACCTGTGCCCGTTGCAGGTAAAACAGGTACAGCCGAGAATCCTCACGGCAAAGACCACGGTTTGTTTGTTGGTTACGCCCCGGCTAATCAGCCGAACTTGGTTGTCGTGGCGGTTGTGGACCAAGGCGGGTTTGGCTCTGTATCAGCGGCACCGATAGTTCAAAGAATATTTGAATATGTCTTCCCGCCCAAGCAACCGGCAGATATTGCTGCACAGAAAAAACAGTAGGAAGGTTTAAAATGGGACTAGGCAGAATAATAAAAAGGCTCGACTATGTACTGCTCTTTGCAGTTCTAGCGCTGACAGCCATCGGTATTACTTTGATTGGCAGCGCGACTCATATCAATGTCGTGTCGGAAGACCGTTATTGGTATGTGCAGCGGCAAAGCTTGTTTGCTTTGCTGAACATAATGTTTATCTTTTTCTCGTTGCGGTTTGATTACCGTTTACTCGAGGATATGTCTAAAAAACTTTATATATTCAATCTCTTTATGTTGCTGGCCGTAATGTTTGTCGGCCACTCAGCCTTGGGAGCACAGCGCTGGATCCAGATAGGCCCTGTTAGTATCCAGCCGAGCGAGTTTTCCAAGATAATAATGATTATCGCCCTTTCTGCTTTTGTTAATAAACGAATTGACAGCCTCGACTCTTTTTGGAGTTGGCTTCCGGTTTTCGGTTATGTGTTTTTACCTTTTATTCTGGTAATGAAGCAGCCAGACCTTGGTACTTCCTTGGTTTTT
The DNA here is from genome assembly GCA_009930275.1 of Negativicutes bacterium. The sequence continues at coordinate 9,580 of RZYP01000044.1, read as the reverse complement.
GTTGCTATTTTATTGGGGCTTATGATTCTTTGCGGCTTCAAAAAGAAGTTTTTTATCAGATTATTTGGCGCCGGAATTGTAGCAGCCCCCTTGCTCTGGACAGTGCTGCATGATTATCAGAAGATGCGGCTCAAAGTATTTCTGGACCCAGGACTGGAGCCGCAAGGGGCTGGTTACCATGTTATTCAATCTATGATTGCGATTGGTTCGGGCATGGTGACAGGTAAGGGCCTGTTCTCGGGGACCCAAAGTCAGTTGGATTTTTTGCCGGAAAACCATACGGATTTTATTTTTGCGGTGGCAGGTGAAGAATTCGGCTTTATCGGCACAATCGTCATTCTGCTTTTGTATTTGCTCGTTATTTATCGCGGTCTCAATATTGCCATGAACGCCACGGATGATTTTGGGACTTTGCTGGCGACGGGAATAGTATCCATGTTCGTTTTCCATGTGCTTGTCAATGTGGGAATGACCGCCGGCATCATGCCAGTTACCGGCGTACCTTTGCCTTTCATGAGTTATGGTGTAAGTTCGCTGACGACAAATATGGTCTTAATAGGTTTATTGCTAAATATAAACATGCGTCAACAAAAGTTGACTTTTAAATAAAGGAGAGAAATATGACAAAACAATTTCCCATAGATATCTTGAGCCAAGTACAGAAGCCTGCGCGTTATACCGGCGGTGAATTCGGCAGCATTATAAAAGCTGATGAAGAAACCGAGGTTTCTATCGCCTTAGCTTTCCCGGACATTTATGAAGTAGGGATGAGCTACTTGGGTTTTAAGATTCTGTACCATATCCTGAATAAAGAACAGGGAGTTGCTGCTGAAAGGGTGTATGCTCCATGGGTTGACATGGAGGCCAAAATGCGTGAGAATGCTCTGCCGCTCACTTCGCTGGAAACAGGCAAGATTCTCAGAGATTTTGATTTTGTGGGTTTCACCTTGCAATATGAGCTTTCCTATACCAACATTTTAAATATGCTCGACTTGGGAAACATTCCTTTGTTTACCAAAGACCGCACCGACGAAGACCCCTTTGTCATCGCTGGTGGACCTTGTGTTTACAACCCCGAGCCGTTGGCCGACTTTATTGACTTTTTCATAATCGGCGAAGGCGAAGAAATCATGGTCGAATTGATGGCTGCCTACAAAACTTGGCAAAACGAAGGCTGCACTGGCGGCCGCAGCGGCTTTTTGGAGAGGGCAGTTCGTATCAACGGTATTTATGTGCCAAGCTTCTACCATGTTGATTATCTTGCTGACGGAACTGTTGAAAAAGTTGTTCCTGTCAATCCCGCGGCGCCGTCAGTTGTTAAAAAGCGCGTGGTCAAGGATTTGAATACAATATCTTATCCTGATGCTCCGATAGTCCCCTTTGGGGAAATCGTCCATGACCGCATCATGCTGGAAGTATTCAGAGGTTGTACGCGTGGCTGCCGTTTTTGTCATGCAGGCATGGTTTATCGCCCAGTCAGGGAGAGAAAGCCGGAGCTTTTGAAGCAACTGGCAAGAGAGTTGGTCAATAATACAGGGTACAACGAAATCTCGCTTGTTTCCCTGAGTACCGCGGATTATTCTTGTCTGGCGCCCCTTATCCATGATTTGATTACCGAACTTAAAGATGAAAAAGTTAGTATTTCTCTGCCTTCCTTAAGGGTAGACAGCTTTTCTGTCGACTTGGCTAAAGAAGTGCAGGCTGTTCGCAAAAGCGGCTTGACCTTCGCACCGGAAGCTGGCAGCCAGAGGATGCGCAATGTTATTAATAAGGGTGTCACGGAAGAAGATTTGATGAATGCTGTAGGCGCAGCTTTTGAATCAGGCTGGTCTTCGGTCAAACTGTATTTCATGATTGGTTTGCCGGGAGAAACCGATGAGGATGTCTTGGCTATTGCTGAACTGGCCAAAGCTGTTCAATACAAATATTTTCAGATAAAAGGTCACAGGGGCGCCAAGGTTACAGTTAGCGTTTCCTCCTTTGTGCCAAAACCATACACTCCTTTCCAATGGAAGGGACAGGATGAAATTGAAGAAATCAGACGCAAACAGATGCTGTTAAAGGATGCTTTAAAAGTTAAAAATATAACCTATCAATATCACGATGCCGTAACCAGCGTTATAGAGGGTGTTTTCGCACGCGGTGACCGCCGCTTGGGCAAGGCTCTGCATTTAGCGTGGCAGAATGGTGCAAAGTTTGATGGTTGGTCCGAGCATTTTTCGTATAAGCGCTGGCTGGAGGCAATTAGCGAGTGTGGCCTCGACAAGGCTTTTTATGCCAATAGGGACAGGGAAGAAAATGAAGTTTTCCCTTGGGAACATATCCAACCTGCGGTAAATAGGGCGTTTTTGTGGAATGAATACCAAAAATCTTTGCGTGCAGAATTGACGGAAGATTGTCGCCATGCTAACTGCAGCGGCTGCGGCGTCTGCCAGAATCTGAATGTCAAAATCATAGATTGGAAAGAACAGGTCAGCCATGAAATTAAGAATTAAGATTACTAAGGACGAGGAAATTCGTTTCATATCGCACTTGGAATACGTGCGTACAATAGAAAGAGCTATCAGGAGGGCAAAGTTGCCGGTAGCTTATTCTGAGGGTTTTAATCCGCACATGAAATTTTCTTTGGCTTCTGCTTTGGGCGTGGGTGTCACCAGCAGGGCGGAATTCGTTGAAATCGAACTGTCCGAAGAAATTGACCTGGCGGCAACAATGCAGAGGCTGGCAGCAAATTTGCCCACCGGTATTCGCATTATAGAAGCAGACTTGGCAGATATAAGGGCGGATAAGCTGATGGCACAGGCAGGAGGCGCTGATTATCAGGTCATTGTACCTTGCGGAGAATTTGACTGGCAAACAGCTATCCAACAATTCAATGATGCCGAAAGTGTTCTTTTTCAAAAACCAGTGCCTAAGGGAAGAGGAAAAACAAAGGAAATAGACGTAAAAGCCTACATTAAGCAAGTAGATGCCGAACGTAGCGGTGATAATCTGCACCTTGCCTTTTCCTGCCGAATTACACCGACCGGCAGCATGAAAGCCGCTGAACTGCTGCAGGTATTGCAGTCGTCCTTCGGCATACCGCTGCTTGCCGAAAAAGCCGATATACTAAGGACAGATTTGTATGCGGTTGACGAGCAAGGAAAGAAGAAGCCTTTGTTAAAGGCTGAGTATATTGCACAGTAGAATTGATGGAAACGGGGAGAGCCTATGCCGAAAATGATTATTATCAGTGCTACGCCGGAAGAAACTCGCATGGCGCTTGCTGAGGATGGCAAGCTGATGGAATACGTTGTGGAGCGTAACAGCGAGCAGCATTTGGTAGGCAACATTTTCAAGGGAAAAGTGAAAAACGTCGTGCGTGGCATCCAGGCTGCCTTTGTTGATATTGGGCGTGAACAAAATGCTTTTCTTTATTTGGGTGAGAACAGTGATGTCAACGAAGGACAATCATTGCTGATCCAAATAACGAAAGACGCCCGCGGAACAAAGGGGCCTACCGCCGGCAGAGAACTTGCTTTACCAGGCAGGTACATGGTGCTGCTTCCTTTTTCCGATTACATAGGAATTTCCCATAAAATCAGCAGTAAAGAAGAAAAACAGAGGCTTAAAGCTATCGTTGCAGGCATTAAACTGGAAGGAGTCGGGTTTGTCGTGCGGACTTTGGCCGAAGGAGTGCCTGAGGAAATGTTGCTGGCGGACATCAGGCAATTGCTGGCCACCTGGCAGGTCGTTAACGCACGGGCGCAGCATGGACAGGCCCCGCTGCTTTTATACCGGGAGTTGGACTTGTCTGTTCGGATAGTTCGCGATTATTTAACCGAGCAGGTCGATAAAATAATTTTGGATGATCCAGTCATTTACAAGCGTGTTTGTGAACTACTCAAAGACATGGGAAAATCTTTGCCGCCAAAATTGGTATTGCACGAAAGCAAAGACGATGTTTTCGCTTATTACCAATTGAATGACCAGATTGCCGGTATTTCCGACCGCAAGGTCTGGCTTGACTGTGGCGGCTATCTCGTTATTGACTACACGGAAGCGATGACGGTAATTGATGTCAATAGCGGTAAATTCAGCGGTAACAGAGATTTGGAAGATACTGTGATGCAAATTAACCGCCAGGCAGCAAAAGAAATTGCGAGGCAGCTGCGTTTGCGCGACATCGGCGGCATCATCGTTGTGGATTTTATCGACATGCATTCCGAAGCAAATCAAAATGAAATTTTGGCAATTTTGAATGCGGCTTTAGCTGATGATAAAATGAAGCCAAAGGTGCAGGATATAACTTTTCTGAACCTTGTAGAAATTACGAGGAAGAAGTCCAGACAGAATTTGTCGACGGTTCTCTACAATACATGTCCAACCTGTCAGGGAAGCGGGCGCGTGCAGTCGCCGGAGACTATCAGTGTTGAAATCAGAAGAAGGTTAAGGCACCTTATGACCAAACGCATGGCTGCCAAGAGCATTTTGGTGCAGGTGCATCCCTTGGTTGCTGAATGGTTCATTAAGCATGACGTAAAACAGATGGAACGCGAGTTTTCTTGCCGGATTTCCGTAGAGGCTGACGAAAGACTTCATGTGGAAGCTTTTGCGATACTGGACAATACTACTCTTGACAAATGATGGCCATTGTGGTAAATTAGCTTAGTATAGACTGTCTAGGTCTGTCTCCGACCGCACGAAGAGGTTCCGTAAACTCCTCTAAGGAGTACCGTATTTGGCGAGTATTATAAGAGGGAGGTGTAATTCATGTACGCAATTATCCAAACTGGTGGTAAACAATACCGCGTTAGCGAAGGCGACGTTCTTTCTATAGAAAAGTTGTCAGCTGCTGAAGGCGAAGAAGTAGTTTTTGATCAGGTTTTGACTGTTGTTGCTGACGGCGATGTAAAGATCGGTAAACCGGTTCTTGAAGGTGCTAAAGTAACGGCTAAAGTTGTGGAACATGGCAAAGGCAAGAAGATTTTAGTTTTCAAATATAAAGCTAAATCTAACTATCGTAAACGCCAAGGTCATCGTCAACCATATACTAAAGTTGAAATTTCTAAAATCGAAGAATAATCACTATGATTAAAATCGATTTATTTAAAAATGAGAAGAACCTGATGGTCGCCTATGAAGTCAATGGACACGCTGATTACGCCGAAGAAGGCCGGGATATTGTCTGTGCCGCGGTTTCAGCTTTGACTTTGGCAGCCATTAACGGGCTTGAAGAACATTTAAAACGTGAGCTGTTCTATGAGTGCAGCGACGGTGATTTAAAAGTAACATTAAAACAAACGCCGGATGATTTGACGCAGGCAATTTTAGCAACCATGGAAATGGCTCTGAAAGACATTGCGGAGCAATATCCGCGGCGTGTTCGGATTAAAGAACACAGGAGGTGAATACCGTGATTAAAATTCAATTACAATTGTTTGCACATAAAAAAGGTACTGGCAGTTCCCACAATGGTCGTGATTCCAACGCTCAAAGACTGGGAACTAAAGCCCACGATGGTCAGCTTGTTACCGCAGGCAGCATTATCGTCCGTCAACGTGGAACCAGATTCCATGTAGGCAATAACGTAGGTATCGGCAAGGATCATACTATTTATGCATTGGTTGAAGGTCATGTTGCTTTTGAACGCAAAGGTCGCGACCAAAGACAAATCAGCGTGTATCCTGCTACTGTAGAGGCTATGTAATTTGTAATTCACGAATACCCGTGACGGTTAGTCACGGGTATTTTTTTGTTATCAGATAACACTTGGAAGTACTTATATGCCCATTATTCGACAGCAACTGCTAGTTCACTTCTGGGCTGTTGTGTATTATAATGGATATATAGTGGCATAAAATGTAATAAATAGAAATAGGAGAAAAATCATGTTTATAGACAGAGCAAGGATATATGTTGAAGCCGGAGCAGGCGGAGACGGATCGAGCAGCTTTCGCAGAGAGAAATTTGTAGAAAGAGGCGGGCCGAACGGCGGCAACGGTGGTCGTGGCGGCAGTGTAATTATCGTCGCTGACAAGAACATTAATACGCTGGTCGACTTCCGTTATAAGCGGAAATTCGTAGCTAAGAGAGGTAATGGCGGCGGCGCCAGCAATTGCACAGGCGCAGCAGCGGATGATGTAATTGTGCGTGTGCCTATGGGCACCTTAGTCAAAGATGACGCTACCGGGGCTATTTTGGCTGATTTAACCGAAGACGGGCAACAATTCAGAGCTGCCAAGGGTGGACGCGGCGGCAAAGGCAATGCCTGCTACGTGACCAGTATCAACCGTGCGCCAACTTTTGCGGAAAAAGGTGAGCCTGGCAATTCCTGCTGGTTAAAACTGGAATTAAAATTGTTGGCTGATGTTGGCCTTGTTGGCTATCCAAGCGTAGGCAAATCCAGTATTATCTCGCGAGTTTCAGCGGCTAAACCCGAAATAGCGGCTTATCCCTTCACAACCATCACGCCGGTTTTGGGTGTAGTACGCATAGATACAGAGCGGAGTTTTGTTTTGGCCGATATTCCTGGACTGATCGAAGGCGCACACAAGGGTGTCGGTCTTGGTCATGATTTCTTAAGGCATATTGAGCGTACCAAGGTTTTGTTGCATGTGCTCGATGTTTCGGGTCTTGAGGGACGTGATCCCGTGGAAGATTTTGACAAGATAAATGCTGAATTAGCTCTTTATAGCGAAAAATTGGCACGCAGAAAGCAACTTGTTGTTGCCAATAAAATGGATCTGCCGGAAGCAGTTGAAAATTTTGAGCGGGTTGCGGAATATGTGAAGGGCAAGGGCTGTGAAATCATAAAGGTATCCGCCGCTACAGGCGAAGGACTTAATGAACTTATGTACAAGGCCTACGAAATGCTCCAGAGCTATGTACCTGAGCCGGAAGAAGAAGTTGAACAATTGCGTGAGGAAGACCCTGATAGTTACGAGATTATTCCAGGGAATGATACGGATTTTGAGGTAAAAGGCAAAAGCATTGAACGACTTGTTGCAATGACCAATTTCGATAATGATGAGGCTCTTTACCGGTTCCAGTTGATTTGGCGCAAACTTGGTATTGAAGAAGCCCTGAAAGAAAAAGGCGTGCAGGAAGGCCAGACTGTCCGTATTCTCGACATGGTATTTGAATTTAAAGAACAGTAAAGGGATGATGGGTTTGAGTTTTGATAGGGCAGCGCTGAAAGACGTTAAAAGAATTGTTATAAAAGTTGGTAGCAGTACCATCACTTATGGGACGGGCAAAAGGAATTTTTCCAGGATTGACCGTTTGGCACGCGAAATAGCCGATTTGGCTAACCAAGGCAAGGAAATCATCCTTGTTTCTTCCGGAGCTGTTGCTGTCGGTGTTGATCGGCTGGGTCTAGCGGCCAAGCCAAAGACCATACCGGGAAAACAGGCTGCGGCAGCTGTTGGCCAGGGTGTCTTGATGCATACCTACGAGAAAATTTTTGCGGAGTACGGCCAGATAGTCGCGCAAGTGCTGCTGACCAGGATGGATTCCGTTGACCGACACCGCTATACCAATTCTCGCAATACATTCTTAGCACTTCTCGATTATAAGGTCATACCTATTGTTAATGAAAATGATGTAGTGTCGATTGATGAGCTGAAAATTGGTGACAATGATAATCTTTCGGCTTTAGTGGCAGGAATAGTTGATGCGGATTTACTTATCATTCTTTCAGATGTCGACGGACTGTATACGGCTAATCCTCAGAAGGATCCCAACGCTAAATTAGTGCCGGAAGTTACAGATATTACCCAGGAAATAGAAGAGAGTGCCGGCGATGCCGGTTCGACTGTAGGCACAGGCGGCATGTTTACAAAAATTCAGGCGGCCAAAGTGGCCACGAGCTCCGGTATTCACATGGTCATCGCATCAGGGGAGGAAAAGGACGCCATCAGGCGCATACTGGAAGGCGAAGAAGTGGGGACGCTCTTTGTTTCCAGAGAAAACCGCCTGCAGTTCAGGAAGCGCTGGCTCGCATTTGGTGCGAGGATTGCCGGTAGAATAGTCGTCGATGACGGCTGCGCTAAGGCAGTAAGAAAAGCAGGAGCCTGCAGCATCCTTCCGGCCGGCATAACTAATGTTGACGGTGAATTTGAGGCAGGCAATACAGTCAGCGTTGTCGATACGAGCGGACATGAACTGGCACGAGGACTTACTAATTATTCCTCCGAGGAACTTACCCGGATAAAAGGGGCAAAGACTTCGGAGATTGAGGCTTTAATCGGACACAAACATTTTGACGAAGTTATACACCGTGATGACTTGGTAATTCTTTAGGGGGGACAATGATGGAAGTAAAATCTCAGATAGAGGAACAAGCGATAGCTGCCAATAAGGCGGCGCGCGCTTTAGCAAGCGTTCCGACCAAAGTTAAGAATGAAGCTCTTAAGGCTATGGCAGAGGCTTTATGTCTTTGCAAGAACTATATTTTGGAAGAAAACAAGGCTGACATGGAGAGCGGTCGCCAAAACGGCATGCGTGAGTCCATGCTGGACAGGCTGATGTTGACCGAAGGCCGTATCGAAGGTATGGCAGAAGGCCTCCGTCAGGTTGCTGACTTAGCCGATCCTGTGGGCGAAGTTGTTTCCGGCAGACAGTTGGCTAATGGTCTCAATATATCGAAAGTTCGCGTACCGCTAGGTGTGATAGCTATTATTTATGAGGCACGCCCGAATGTTACGGCAGACGCCATAGGCTTATGCCTGAAATCAGGTAATGCTGTGATTCTCAAAGGTGGGTCGGAAGCGATTCGCTCTAATAATGCTATTGCAGGAGTTTTGATGGAGGCTGCCGAGAGTGCGGGCATTCCCAAAGCAGCTATCCAGTTTGTAAATTCAACGGATCGTGCGGCAGTGCAGGATTTAATCCGCATGGATAAATATGTGGACGTTGTTATTCCGAGAGGCGGAGCCGGATTAATCAATATGGTGGTACAGAATAGTTCTGTGCCGGTCATACAAACCGGTATTGGCGTTTGCCATACTTTTGTTGATGAGAGTGCTGATTTTGCTATGGCGCAGGATATTGCCTACAATGCGAAAGTATCCCGACCAGCGGTTTGCAATGCCATGGAAACATTGCTCGTTCACGAAAAAATTGCCTCCGATTTCCTGCCTGCTATGTTACAACGCTATGATGAAGCAGGAGTAACCATTTTTGGCTGTCCGCAGACGAGGGCCTTTGATGAAAAAGTGCTGGCAGCAACTGAAGAGGATTGGGCTACCGAGTACGGTGATTTGCGTCTTTCCGTAAAAGTTGTCATGGATATCGAAGAAGCAATCGAGCATATCGCCATGTATGGAACAAAACACTCTGAAGCTATCGTCACGAAAAGTTATGACAATGCCCGCAAGTTTCAGCAGGATGTTGATGCGGCCGCGGTTTATGTTAACGCGTCCACTCGCTTTACTGACGGTTTTGAATTCGGCTTTGGAGCGGAAATCGGCATAAGCACGCAAAAATTGCATGCCAGAGGGCCTATGGCTTTACCGGAATTAACCAGTGTAAAGTATTTGATTAATGGCACCGGACAAATTAGAGGTTGATGTAAAAGGGCTGGGCTTTCGCTAAGAAG
>RZYP01000210.1 GCA_009930275.1 Negativicutes bacterium | reverse complement strand
GGCGTATTTGCTCGTGACTTTCTCCACTTTCAGCAGCAAGAATATCCCTTGATTTTCCCGTCAAAGAATTGGGCACCACTGGTGCTCCATTTTCTTGTGCTGGTCTTCCTGCCTGCCTTTTCATAGCATCCAAACGCATTTTGTATGCGTGAGCTTTCTCCGAGGGAAGTATCTGTGTGCGTTGATAATTGCTTTCTACCATAAGAATGGTAGCTTCATCTCGGCTTAGGTCAACGACCTCACAACGGAGTGTGTCCATTCCTGCAAGCTCACAGGCTCGCTTTCGTCTGTGTCCTGAAACCAGCTCATATCTGCCATCTTCTTTTTGGGTGACAGTAGCCGGAGTAATTACGCCACGCTCTTTGATGCTCTCAACCAGTTGCAGCATATCCTCATCATCTCGCACCTGAAAAGGGTGGTCTGGAAATGGGTCTATCTCGCTCAACTGAATATCTCTGATTTTAGAGAGCTTTGCATCATCTCGCATTTCTTGCGTAGAAAACAAATCATCGAGTACGGTCGTGGGAAGCGTGAAGTCGCTCTTTTTGCCTGTTGGCATCGGCAAGCACCTCCTTTGTAAATTCGGCGTATGCCTTAGACACCGGGCTGTTAGGCTCATAAGCATAAATGCTCTGACCTTTGGATGAAACCTCCGCTGCTTTTACTGCAATCGGAATAGTAGAACCGAAAATCTTGATGTGTTTGCCAAAGTTCTCTTTTAGTGCTGTCGCTGTACTTCTTGAAAGGTTTGTTCTGTTGTCCACAAGAGTTAGCAGAATACCTTCAATCTGTAAGTCCGGGTTGATTTGTCGTTTAACTTTGGAAACTGTCTGCAAGAGCTGCGTCATCCCTTTTGCCGGCAAATACTGAGCCTGAACGGGAACAATAACGCCATCAGCAGCAACAAGAGCATTGAGCGTAATCAATCCAAGCGACGGCATTGTGTCGATGACAACATAGTCATAACTGCTCTTTACCTGATTAAGATAGTTCTTTAGAACGCTCTCACGGCTAAGCACATTCAACATACTCTGTTCAAGTCCTGCCAATTCAAGGTTGGATGGCACAAGGTCAACATTTTCATCGTGATGAAGAATGCCTGCAAATGGATTTGCGTTATCTTCACGCACAACCTCGCTCAGCTTGTTTGCAAGCGTTACGGGCAAGCTGTCTGCATCTCGCCATCCAAGGCAGGTTGTTAAATCTCCCTGCGGGTCAGCGTCCACCAAAAGCACTCGCTTTCCTTGCATAGCCAGTCCAACCCCAAGGTTCAGAGCAGTCGTTGTCTTTCCGACTCCGCCTTTCTGATTACATATAGCAATGGTTTTGCATTGAGGCATAGTGAAATCCTCCTTTCTTGAAATTCATAACCGTCAATACACGGTTATGTACTCCTCCTGCAAAATGATTTCTCAATACCGATTGCAGTCGGTTTAAGCAATATTTGTCCTCGACACCCTTGCTTGGCTCGGTAGCCTGTGGGAAGCATTAAGGTTACGGTGTGTTTCACCGTATCATAGGAGTTTCACCTCTGCCGGGTTCTCCGCCAGCTCGTAGAGAAGTATCATTATCGTTCTGACTGTCATCGCCGCTTCGGTTACAAACCAAGTTTTAGGTCGGGGGTTCTCGCTTGCTCTCTGAGGGAGAGGTCATTGCGTACCCACCTGTGGGCTATCATCAGAACTAAAAGTCCTTAATGCCTGTGTATTCAGTTTTCAAAGTTCAAGTGAAAAGGCACTCCCTATTCGGAGTAGTAATTAACCCCTTCACTCATTTGGACAAAGGTCGGCTTTTGTACCCCCTATTTTTGAAAAAAGTTGAAATTTTTTTTGCAAAAAAATAAGGCTGTCCTCATCAGGTTCAATTCCTGACGAAAACAGCCTAAAAAAAGCCGTCTACTCATTCGCTGAGTAAACGGCAATGCTATACATATTTAATTGTCACTTTCTTTTTTCTTGCTGATGTCACAATGCAAAGAACATCATCAACTGCATCTGTGTATTTATTCTGTTCTATAAGCCTATTTCTCAAACTCACGAGTGATTGAATGAGCAGAAGTCTTTCATTCTCTGTTAAATAGAAATAGTAGTGTTGATTCTTCATAGATTTCACCTCTGCCACTATAATAAAAGAAGCACGCTTTTTTATCAATAATGCAAAATGGGAATCCCGAACAACAAGCTCGGAACTCCCATTTCAAAACTATATTTTGTCTTTTACCTAAAAGCCACTTGGCACTATTTCATCTGTTGCAAAACACTTTTTTCAATCAGCGTGTTGCAAAAGTGTTGCAAAAACAGAGTGACAATTTTGGTGAAGCCCGCAAACCCGCATAAATACTGGATTTTTCAGCACTTCAAAACCAAGGGGATTTATTCCCACTCTTTTTCTGTTTATTAATACACCCTATAATACATTGGTTTTCCTCTAAAATCAAGCCGTTTCATACATATATTCTCTGTGTTATCGTAGTTATCCAATTTTTCGTTGCAAAAAAAGTTGCAATTTCCTGTTTTCTAAAATAGCATGTGGCTTTGAGGTTAGGTGCATTTGTGTTTTTCGAAAAAAGAATCCGGCCAAAAGGTCGGATTCAACTTTTTATGTTTCGCTGTTCGTATATAGATTCTCAACAACTTTTGTTATAGGTAAGCGGTAAATCCTCATTCAGCGCAGCATCAGAGAGAAACAGCCAGTCGATGTCCTCGCCGTCCTCGCATAAGCCGATGGCTCCGGCGGGCGAAACCACATAAAAGCTGTCCTCATCGATCGGGTTTTCACTGTCGCTTGTCTCGGCAAGCACCAGCAAGCCTTTTACATCGTATCTATCATCGGCAGTGGCAAAGCTCCAACTCTTGCAGCGTGTGGCGGCAAACTCTGCCGCCTCGAGCAGGGTGGTAAATTGTTTCATTTCAAAGCCTCCTTATTTGAACAATAAATTATTACACCGC
>RZYP01000209.1 GCA_009930275.1 Negativicutes bacterium | reverse complement strand
TTACTCAAGTTTCGGATTTAGAAATCAAGCTGCTTGAGCATATATTCGGAGTGCTTCTAGTCGTTTGTCGTTTTCTATAATCTGCATCATCAGTTGCTCTTCATCAGCCCCTGTTAGTTCAGCCACGACTGCTACGACTTCTAATATGATTGCCCATATCTTTTCCATAACAGTGAGTTCGTGTACTCCGGCAAAAATATCATTGAACAACCCACCGATTGTTTCGTAGTCTAGACTCCGTTTTACAGAGGCAAGCAGATTGTAGCGTATCATAACCAGTGAGACATGTGCTATCTGCGAGGTAAAATCTCTTGCCGAGCATCCCGCAAGATTAAGCAATCGCTTGCTATCGGCAAAGAAAACCTCAATAGCCCAGCGCATTGCATAGATTTCATATGCTCTCAAGAAATCAAGTTTGACATTAGTTGTCAGCAGTATTTTCCATCCTTCTCTCTTCCCTCTGCGACAGAAAAACAGCCGCACTTTGCGCCCACTGAGCATCACGTCCACCGACGCATAGTGGCAACGATACCGTCTACTGTATTTCACCGATTTAGAGCCTAGCAACTTGCTGATAATGGCTTTTGCTGTGAGTTCGCCCCACTTGGTGGTGAGATATTTGGTATTACCCATCTTTGCCATCCCTAACAGGTGAAACCTCTTATGGCTGTTGTATACGAAATCGACAAGCCCGGAACAAGTGAACCAACTGTCAACAAGCAGGTATTCAAAAGGAATCTTTGCTTTGATGGCACGTCTGACCATCTCAATGAGTTTCTTTCCCTTACTCATGAAATATTCCTCTTTACGTTTGGCCACATGAGAGTTCTCATCTCGTTTCCTGTTATAACGCTTCTGTCGTTGCTTTGCGCTTAACCCCTGTTCCTTACCCTCTACCTTCCCTTTCTCTCCATGCAGAGATGCGTCAAGCATAAACTGGGTGCGCCCGTCACTCCAGCATAACATAAGTGCTTTATACCCAAGAATACATCTCTGATGAACATGTGAGAATATCTTGCCGATAGCCTCCATACGCATTCCGGTTTTAGGTAAGTCAGAGTCATCAGCGATGAGTACTACAGGAAGATGACTCTTCTTGAAATCATCACGATTAGTCACTTTGGCTATCAGCTTGACAACAATGCGGTATATCAGATTGCGCCAGTTGATATTATCCTGTGACATAAATGAATACAAGACGTCCTTCTTGCCACCGAACATTCGACTTAAAGCCGAAGCAGGATAATGGGAAAAGCCTTTTATAGCGAAAAACGGCATCAGGACAAGAATTTGAAACAGCTGAAGATTCGTCAACTGGCAGTTCTCACGTTTGTTGCCTCCAAGACAACGGCTGTCAAGATGAAGAGATTCTAGCAGTCGTGAAAATGAATCCATCACAGAGCAGCGACGTTTTTCACCTAAAATATTGCGGAGTTCTGACGGAATTTTAGTAATTTTGCTCATGGCTTTGAGGATAGTTTATTAGTTGTTTGGTCACTGCTAATTTACTAAATTTCCCATATTTACGGAAATTCTCAAAGCCTTTTTTATGTCTATAATTAGGATGTCAGCCTAAATCCGAAACTTGAGTAATATAATATTTAAATCGATCAGAACGATCGCATTCAATACAGATACCAAAAATCTCCTCAATGGCATCCTTATGCCGGTTGAACGAGCTTCGCGCCATAGGCAGCCCTTCACTCATATCTGTTTGCTGCCACTTCCGGCTAATTTCTTCCAATGTGATCCGTCTGGCACGGTAAATGGTATTCACCAACCAGATATATTCTTTAAAAACGAATGGCGATTTCATGACGTAATACTATCAGGTTATTGTTTCAAAGTGCAAATATTGCACTTTGAGTAACGCTTAAAAAATAACTGGGTACACATTATGACTGTTTAATGAGGTAATTCCATTTGAGTAGTTGGTCATGAAAAACAATTCTCTGCACTGCCCTCGATATTTCTCCGATTTTATATTCTTTCCATTCTTCCATTGTTCATTAATCTTTAATTTCGTCAAATAATCCACCGATTGCGTTGTCAAAGTCAGATTGGAAAAGTCTATCTTGAACAATACGGTATTTCTCAAATTCAGATTCTGCAAAGTCCTTCGCTTCCTCAGCAGAAATGCTACCTTTCTCAGTGAGCAATGGACGATCATCGGAAGTGAGGAATACATCCAAACGCTTTGCCCAATCCTGCATTGTCATTGGAATATGTCGTTTTGCTCTGCTTTCGGCTAAGTCTAAGAAGGCATTGACTACTCGTCCCATGTCTTCTAACTCATTTTCTTTCAGATAATTCTTAGCAATAGATACGTCGGTCTTTACAATCTTTCCTTGTGGTGCATTCTCCCATGTGGTGAGTCCCATGCGTTCACGTTCTGCATTTGCTCGTTCACCTATTAGTTCGGCAGCAGTGTGTCCATGAATAGCATAGTGCATCTTATTTTGAACTTTAGCAAAGAAGTCTTTTGTCGTTGGAGCATCTTTGTTGTAGTCAACAGCTGTTGCGTAGATATCTGTAATCTTTTGATAGAAACGTCGCTCACTAAGGCGAATCTCTCTTATCTCAGCAAGTAAATGCTCGAAATAATCCTCATTCAGGTATGTGCCGTTCTCCATTCTCTTTCTGTCGATGACATATCCACGGATAGCAAACTGACGCAATACAGCAGTTGCCCATTGACGGAATTGAGTGGCACGAGTTGAACTAACACGATAACCAACTGAGATTATTGCATCTAGATTGTAAAATAATGTTTGATAGTTTTTACCATCAGCGGCAGTTATTTCCATTTTGGAAACAACTGAATCTTCAGGTAATTCGCCGTCCTCAAAGATGTTTTTTAGATGTTTGCTTATAGCTGGAATACCCACATCAAACAATTCAGACATAGCACGTTGCGTACACCATATGCGTTCGTCTTTATAGTAGACTTCAATACCTTGTTCCTTATTGT
>RZYP01000208.1 GCA_009930275.1 Negativicutes bacterium | reverse complement strand
AGAACCAGCGTTTGTAGCGCCTAAAGAAGATCCGTACAATTTGCCTTTTGATCTTTGAGGTAACCAAAACCTATAACTGAATAGACGAGGGTGGGCAGAGATGCTCACCCATATTCAGCCCTTTAGTGCAAGACTTGACAAAACTTATTTATACTTTACAATAGTTTGTGAGAGGTGATTTATGCTAACAACAAGACAAGTGGCTGAAATTTTGAACATCAGCTACACAACAGCATTTAGGTTGATTGAAGCAGGAAAGATCAAAGCAGTTAAAGTTGGTGGAACATATCGCATCGACGAGAAAGAAGTCGAACGAATCAAAAGAGAAGGCACAGAATGAGCTACGTATCACAGCTTATATCAAAATCAATCTCCCCGCTCGATGTCGCAAATAAGTACGGTTTGAAAGTCAATCGCTCAGGTCGAGCACAATGTCCTCTGCATGGCGGCGAAGATTATAACTTCAAAGTGTCCAATGAAAAAGGGGGTCGGTGTTACTGCTTTGTCTGTAACAAGTCGGTTGACTCGATAGGTCTGGCAAAGGCTCTGATGCAGAAAGAATATCCAGACACCATTAGGATTTTAGATCAAGACTTCGGACTTGGAATTGTTGGATCAAAAGATGCAGAAACAGTATGGATGAAACACAAAGCAAAAGACCTTGTAGCTATGTATAGGGAAAAAGAAAGTCTAATGGGTGGGTTTTATGAGGTATAGCATTTTTGATTTTGACCAATCAAATACAGTTCGTCTTGGGTTAGACATTATAGACCTAGCTATTTTGAAGTGGTTTGCTGATTTCCGCGGAACTGGTGGAATGAAAACGGTAATTGAAGATAACAACGTTTACTACTGGATCAACTATGCGTATATGCTAGAAGACATGCCAATTCTAAATATGCAAAAAGTTGCTCTGCAAAGACGGTTTAAGAAGTTGTGTGACTGCGGAGTGTTAATTCACAAGACGGACAAGGTGAATGGAACCTTCTCAATGTACGGGGTAGGAATTGAGTACGAAAATATTTTAAGTGATAGGCATAACTCAAAAGTAGAGGGTAGTACTCAAAAGTACGAGGGGTGCGACTCAAAAGTACGAGGGGTAGTACTTGAAAGTACGACCAAAGATCCTAATACTAAAGATCATAACACTAAAGATAACGCTCGCCAGGCTCGCAAACAATGCAAGGAAGAATCAAAGAAAACGTATGGCTCGTTTGATAACGTTCGACTGACTGATGAGGAACATTCTAAACTTGTCGAACGCTTTGGATTAAGTGGCACTAAGGATCGCATAGAAAACCTTTCCCTCTACATCAAAAGCAAGAACGCCAAGTACGCTGACCATAATGC
The DNA here is from genome assembly GCA_009930275.1 of Negativicutes bacterium. Next base: position 1,625 of record RZYP01000208.1, on the reverse strand, counting down.
TACTATCCTTGCTTGGGAAAGAAAAAAAGAAGAAAAAGTTCCGCTAAAAGAAGAAAAGGAAAAGGCAGGATATTCAGATGGGTACAAATTTGTCTAGCCTTGGCTCAGCTTATTCGATGTATCCTTTGCCGCCGTCTGTTTGGCAAAATCCTAGTCCCGAATGGGTTATCAACCGTTGTCTTTTTCTGATAAACTTGAGACATTCGAGAAATGATTATTTCCACGGCGGTGACTTGGAAGAAGATGACGTTGATTTCAATGCGTTTATTGACAGAAAACTAACAATGTCATTCATGAATGAACTAAACTTTGTCATGACAGAATATGAATCTGTTTATGACGAGATATGGTATCAACGATTTTTTGGTGATTGAGGTAAATAATGGAAGCTCCACTTTTTGCGGCACATCTAAGTTTGGGAACATGGAAAGCCAATAAGTATGAAGTAGATTACTGCCCGATTTGCAGATCAAAAAACACACTTAGGTTTTCTGCTGACGGTCATTGGTGGTGTAGTGGGTGCAAGGCAGACAATCTTACCATTACAGAGTTCAAAGAACGTCTTAGTGCAACGGACGATATTGGCAGACAGTTAGCAGAGCAGATTAAGTTTGAAAAGCCGTCTGATGGGTTGATTGTTGTTTCGGAATATAAAAAGAAACACAGCAACATGAGAATCGGAACAGGATTCAAAAAGCTTGACGGACTTTTAAGCGGGTTAGGCGATTCAGGATTGACTGTCCTGACAGGGAAAAGAGGGCAAGGAAAGAGCACCTTTGCAGGACAACTTGCTCTAAACGCAATTCAAGGTGGTCACACGGTTTGCTTTTACTCAGGTGAGTTATCCGTATCAATGTTCCAGAATTGGATCTTTTCTCAAGCATCTGGTGAAAAACATTTGATCATGATGCAAGACCAGTTTGGCAACGATCATTGGGTTGTTGATGAATACATTGAACAACGTGTCAGAACATGGCTAGGTAAAAACCTTCTGCTGTATGACAACTCAATTGCAAAGCACTCTGAACGCAATGCAATTCTTGAAAGATTCAAAATGGCTAGGCGTGTCTATGGCTGTGACTTGTTTTTCGTTGACAATCTTATGACAGCAAAATATGCGATTGATGTAGAAAGGGATTTCTGGAGAGCGCAATCCAACTTTGCCGGTGAACTCAAGGACTTTGCCCAAGAAAATGCTTGTCACGTGATCCTTGTCGCTCATCCTAAAAAAGGCGACGTTGGAGACATCAATGATTCGGTCAGTGGTTCAGGTGATATTACAAACAGGGCAGACAATGTTATCCAAGTTAAAAAAGTTTCAGAAGAAGAATATGGACAAATAGGATCAGATGCTGTCATAACCGTTTCCAAAAACAGGGACTACGGCAGAGAGGGAAAAATCAAATACAACTTCAACTCACCTAGCCGACGGTTTATCGAACTAGACACACACAACATCGAAGAATATGGGTGGATAGACTTATGCTAGGACGTAGCAAGTACCGTGCGAAGAAAGTCGAGATAGACGGTATCAAGTTCGCCAGTGGTAGAGAAGCCAAGCGCTATCAAGACTTGCGTTTCATGCAGGAACAAGGCGAGATTTACGGACTACAGCTTCAAGTACC
>RZYP01000043.1 GCA_009930275.1 Negativicutes bacterium | reverse complement strand
CCCCTAAAGGGGCTCTGAATGGTTCGCCAATTGTACTATTACCACGGGCTAGACCTAAAGGTCTGGCTCTTATTTTTTCTTTTTACTCTTACGAACTTCTTCGCCTGTAAATGGATCCGTGTACTCTAATAGGCTTAATTGTTCTGCGACTATATCATCTTGAATTTGGTTGCGTATATATTCTTGAATTGCCTTCTTGTTTCTCCCGACTGTATCGACATAATATCCTGTGCACCAGAATTTGCGATTCCCATAGCGATATTTCAGGTTGGAGTGCCTATCAAATATCATGAGGCTACTTTTACCTTTTAGATATCCGACAAACGATGAGACACTTATCTTGGGCGGTATGCTTACCAACATGTGTATATGATCCACACAAGCAGTGGCTTCGATTATTTCTACACCTTTTCTTTCGCATAACTGCCTTAGTATGACTCCTATATCTTGTTTTATCTTTCCGTAGATTGCTTGCCTCCGGTATTTGGGTGCAAAAACTATGTGATACTTACAATTCCAAGTGGTATGTGCTAAACTATTTTTGTCTTGAGACATCTAAAGAATCCTCCTAAGTCATGAATATTGGTTGGCGAACCAAATATATTCTAGCACTTAGCGAGGATTTTTTAATACACCGCTGGAAGCTCTCCGGAACCATGGGCCTAGCCCATGGTTTTCATTTATCCAAAAAGGACGTGAGACTTTTGTCTCACGTTCTTTTATTATTTGAGCTATTTATTTTTTGTTTTCGTTCTTTAACCCTCTCCAACCGCGGACGATTATAACGCTGGATAAGAATGAACGGGATATTGACGACACATGCATATAGAATCATTACGATTCCTGCCCAAAGGGGATTCCAGATAAAGAATACAGATGCTGGCGGAATTAAGAGCCAGTGTGTCAGTTCCGCGCGTTTTGTCTCGATGATGAATTTTTCAAATGTCTGCTTATCTGTTCCTTGTAGCTGTTTTTTATTATAAGAACTTTTCATAATACTGGATCCCTCGGGCAACTTTCTTTTCCATTCTTTAATCCGAAAGAGTCGTTGCCATAGTTCCCCCTTTTCTTCCCAAGCGAATGTTTGAAAGATAGATTCGGTCTGCGCATACCAAGTATCGGGAATCTTCATGCACCAAAGAGAAATACCCATATGAAAGACAAACCAGGCCATAATATCCAAAAAAATAATCCAATGAAGTGGTAAGTCGATTAGCATATCCGTACCTCCTATAATTCAATTTTTCTCCCTTTCCAAGAAACACTTTTCAAAACAAAAGTCTTGATTGCGGACCAGACAAACACGCAGACGAAGTATAAAAATAATAACGGGTAAAGAAATGATAATAAAATAGAAAAATTGCCTGCGATGCGCGCCATTCTTAAAAAGGAAAGAAAGAAGGCAAAGTAACCGACCCATGCTAGTAGTTGAAAACCGGAAAGAATTAAATAAAATCCAGAAAGAAAAGCACCTGTAATCCATAGGCCGCTACAAATCATAATGAAGGGATGCGTGGCGACTGAACCGGAAGCGAAACTTTTTGACCAACCTTCGAAAAGGTGCGCGATTCCACCCGGATACATGCGAAAATGCAGAACATTTTTACCAGAATAGAGCTGGACCGGAAATTCCTGTTCGATAAATCGCTGCCCCAATGCGATGTTCTCCATAATATTATGACGCACTCTCTTATGTCCACCAACTTGAAAATATGTACTGCTTGAACAGAGCAAAGTAGGACCAAACGCACCGGCAGTCGGCAGACGTCTACCTAAGATAGAAAACTGATTCATACCTGCCAGAACCAAAATGTTAAAGATAACTGAAAGATTCTCATAGCTTTTATGGATGGTGTGATAAGGTTGAATAGAAAGAACGGTCTCTTCCTTGAAATTAGCAATCATCCGCGCTAAGCTATTCGAATTTGGGAAAAAAATATCAGCATCCAAAAACAAGAATGTATCACCAGCTGCGGATTGGGTGCCATACCAACAAGCGGCAGCTTTACCAAACCATTCGCGATCATCTTTTTGGACTTGAATCACCGTTGCACCGTATTCACGGGCGATTCGCGCGGTTTGGTCATGGGAATAATCATCTACAACTAAAATTTCAAGCGGTTTATACGATTGTTTTTGAAGTGAAGCCAGTAGAATAGATATGTTCTTTTCTTCATTACGAGCAGGTATAATAATCGATACCTGTTTTTTTTGTTTTTGTATATCTTCTTGTTGAGTCAGCTTGGGAGCATGCCAGAGCATTGCCCAGCCGCCAGCGATTGAAAGGACGAGAATAAAGTAATAAATATAGACCATTGTGCTCCCTCCTTAGAAAATTTTTCTGCGTAATCTTCTTAAGGCTAATAATGTTGCTTTTGAATAAGGGGGAAATTGTTTGGACAGTAAAAAGGGTGTTTGTTTGGAATAGACGGGACGCGGTTGTGTAAAGGCTTCAAAGCTCGCTTCACCATGGTATTTCCCCAACCCACTTTTGCCAGCTCCGCCAAAAGCTAAGAACGGATTCACCGCGTGTAGCATAACTTCATTGATGCTGACAGCTCCGCTTTGAACCTCGTCCGCTATTTTACTCTGCGTTTCTTGGCTCTTGCTGAAGATGTACGTACAAAGTGGAGCGGGCAAGGCCTGCAATGTTTTTATTACATCGTCAACTGAGTCATAGGGTATAACAGGCAAAAGAGGACCAAATATTTCCTCTGTGCAAATCGGACTCCCCGAAATCAAATCTACCAGTAAGGTAGGGCCGATATAACAATCATCGGCTGATGCATCACCGCCGTAATAAACGCGACCGTCCGTCATAAACGTCAGGATCTTATCATAGTGCTCTCTATGAATGATACGTCCGTAACTCTCAGAAAACTGGGGATTTTCACCGTAAAAGGTGCGGATTTGTTCTTTCATCATTTCCAGAACAGCTTCCAGTTGTTCACGGGGAACGTACACCGTGTCGGGAGCGATACAACTCTGACCGGCATTTAAAAATTTACCCCAGATTATTTTTTTTATAGCAGTTTCCGAAATCCCTGAGTGATCGATAATACAGGGGTTTTTTCCGCCTAATTCCAATAGAACCGGTGTTAGATGACGTGCAGCGTCCTCATATACTTTTTGCCCTGTCTCGGGACTCCCGGTGAAAAAGATAAAGTCCCATTGTAATGAAGTCAGCTTTTCCCCAACTTCACGGTCACCGGTTACTACATGAAAGACTTTTTTAGGGAAATAAGCAGGAACTAGCTGCTGTAAAAGGCGACTCGTTGCTGGAGCCGATTCGGATGGTTTTAAGACCACACCGTTTCCTCCGGCAAGTGCGCCTATTGCTGGCATTAGAGCAAGTTGGAGCGGGTAATTCCAAGGGGCTATTATTAAGACGCTCCCATATGGTTTTCTTACTGTCACAACTTTATCTCTTCCCGACAGTAAGAGCCTCTCCTTGGAAAGAGGCTTCAACCAAGAAGGTAACATTTTTTCCATGTGGGCAATTTCATTTAACAAAACACTTATTTCAGAAGCGTAGGCTTCTACAGGATGTTTATGGAGGTCTGCTTTCAGGGCCGCCAACCACTCTTCTTCATGTTCGGTTAAAAGACGTTTGATTTGTGAAAGGGCATAAAGGCGATGCTCCAAACCTTCCGCACCAATGTGGCGACTGCGTTCGCGTTGTAGTAATTGGATTTCTTCAATCACTTAACCACCTCGTTTGTTCATTTGTTCTCTCTTATAAATCTTATCACTTACTTGTTGCCCACTTAACGTTACCATTGGCATTCCACCACCAGGATTAACCGTTCCGCCTACGAAATAAAGATTTTCATACTTTTCACTTTCTTTGCTATGCTTGAAGCCACGGTTCTTCTTGCGGTTCGAAACAGTTCCGTAAATTGCACCACGATGCGAATAATAATTTCTTTCAATATCTTCCGGTAACCACCGATCTTTTACGACCGTTCTTTTTCGTAGATCTGTTAATCCCATGCGTTCCAATTTAATTAAAACCCGTTCTTCAAGAGCATCATATTCTTCTTTTGTAAACGGCTTATCCGGGATATAAGGAATATGCGGAAGGACTTTAATGTTTTCATGGCCCGGAACGGTTTGTGTTTCATCTGTTTTATTAACGTTTACCAGGTAAATAGTCGGGTCATCCGGTAATTCATGTTTATGGAAAATTTGATCAAAACTCTTCTCCGGATTACCAGAGAAAAAGAAATTGTGATGCGCCAATTGTGGGTAAGAACCCTCTACACCGAGATGAAGAACCAGTCCAGAACTTGCAGGTTCAAATTTGTCTTCTAGTTTTTTGGTGAATGATTCTTTTTCATTGAGAAGTTTGTCATAGGCGGGAATGACTTCCATATTGGAAATGAAATAATCAGCGGTTACGCTGGTACCATCTGCTAATTCCGCTGCTTCGATTCGATCATCATTTCTTATTAAGCGCACAACTTCTTGGTTTGTATGGAAATGAACGCCGATTTCTTCTCCAAGCTTCACGATTCCGTTTGCGATGCCATGCATCCCGCCCGGTACATACCAGATGCCTTGTTTGTGCTGCATATAAATCATCATGTTTAAGACTGCAGGTGCATCATAAGGAGAAGATCCTACATATTTGATGAAATAAGCCAGCATATCCCGCAACTTTTGATTTTGGATGCGTTTGGCAATGGCATCATACATCGTTGTTAGCAAATCGAATTCTTTAAAAGAATGGATTAAACCATGGTTCTTCAAGACATCCCTTGTATTATCAAGACCTTCTTTGAAGTAGCCTTCTTCCGTTATTTCGTACAATCCGCGTGCGTATTCTAAAAAATCACGGTATTGGGCTATATCTTGTTCTGACAAGTCGTCATTTAAGACCAACATCTTCTCTAAATCACAATAAAGATCCAAGACGGTTCCATCCGGGAAAAATGAGCGCCATTCGTGATCGACACGAACGGTTTCAATATAGTCGTCCATTTTTACATTGCTGGTGTTGAATAATTTTTCGAAAATAGGTTTCATCGTCAAAATAGAAGGGCCAAGATCAAAACCAAAGCCCGCTGTGTTCAAACGATTCAATTTTCCGCCTAAATGTGAATTTTTTTCGTACAATTGAACGTGGAAACCTTTTTGAGCGAGTGAAACCGCAACGGAAAGGCCCCCAAGGCCCCCACCGATGACAACAGCTGTTTTATTTTGGGACATGCTATTTCCTCCTGCGTATAAGTTCATAAGAATCAGCTTCATCTTACCTTACATCGCGCGCGATGTAAAACGTTTTCTTTTGTTTTGAGAAATGAGAAAAAAGGGTTTACGTCGTACAAGATATAAACTATGATAGTCTTGTCAGAACAAATAGAGAGACGGTGTTGTGAATATGGAGAAGAAAAAAGTTATCGTAGTCGGAGCAGGCGTGGCGGGCTTATCTAGTGCAATCCGCTTGCAAAAAGACGGCTATGCAGTCGAAATTTATGAAAAAGAAAGCTTGCCTGGCGGGAAGATGCATCTAATTGAGAAGGATGGTTTTAAGTTTGATTTAGGACCAACCATCGTGATGATGCCGGAGCTTTACCGAGAAGTTTTCGAATATGCAGGCAAAAATCCAGATGACTATATTCCCATGAAACGTTTAGACCCGATGTATCGTTCTTACTTCCACAAGGGAACAGAAAGTATTGATATTTCATCTGATTTGGTAAAGTTGATGAAGACACTGGAAGACATAAATCCCGAAGACGCAGTTGGGTTTTTGAAGTATCTAAGTAGTATTTATGAGCGCTATTCTGTGGCTCGTGACAGCTTTATACAGCGTCCCTTCCGCAACAAGAGAGATTTTTACAATCCTTCAATGATACGAAAAGCTCTCCAATTAAAAACGTTTGATTCTGCTACAGATTCGATTGCAAAATTTGTTAAAGATGAAAAAATCCGTCAAATGCTGACGTTCCAAACATTGTATATCGGTGTAAGCCCTAATAATGGCCCCTCTCTCTATACGATTATTCCGATGATTGAGCTCCTTTATGGAATTTGGTACATCGAGGGCGGTATGCATAAGATGGCCGAAGGAATGGAACGCGCGTTTATTGAATTAGGAGGAAAGATTCATTACGATTCACCAGTAGATGAAATTAGAATTGAAAATGGCCATGCTACGGGTGTATTGGTAAACGGAAAAGCTGAACACGCTAATTACGTGGTATGTAATGCAGATTTTCCTTATGCAATGAAGAATCTAGTTAAAGATGTTTCTGCAAAAGGAAAATATACCGATGCGAAAATTGATAAAATGAAGTATTCATGTTCTTGCTTTATTCTTTACTTAGGAATGGATCGCAAATACGATGACTTGGAACATGTACATACATTCGTGTTCTCAGAAAGCTTGGACCAAAACTTGGAGCAAGTTTTCTCCGGTGAGTTTATCGAAGACCCCTCTATTTATATCGTTGCAGCTTCTAAGATTGACCCGACTGTCGCACCAGAAGGAAAAGAAGGGCTGTATATCTTGATGCCTGTATCTGATTTGGAAACAGCGAACTATGATTGGAACGATCCTGAAACGGTCGCTTACTATCGTAAAAAAGCTTTGAAAGCTGCCAGTGATTTGCCAGGAATGAGTAATATCGAAAATGAAATTATCTCTGAGAGCATGATTACACCCCTTGATTTCCAAGAACGATTCAATGCTTATAACGGAGCATGTTTCGGCTTGCAACCAATCCTGCTGCAAAGTAATCACTTCCGTCCGCAAGCGAAAGCGGAAGCGTGTGAGAATCTTTACTTTACAGGAAGTAGTACTCACCCGGGAGCAGGGGTTCCGATTGTGTTGTTATCTGGGAAAATTGCTGCTGACGAACTGATGGTGGATGATAATAGATAAATGAAAGAGTGAGTGGGATGGTTGAAACAGAACTGAAAAAAGACTACGCATACTGTGAAAAGGTTATAAAAGCGTCCTCTAAAAGCTTTTATACGGCATTCTCCAAGTTGCCGAAAGAAAAAGCAAGAGCTGTTTATGCTATTTACGCGTTTTGCCGTCAAGCGGATGATACTGTGGATGCGCACAAGCCTCTTGCATTAAAGAAAGAGAACCTTGCTATTTTGGAAGCAGAGCTGGAAGAATTCGAAAAGGGTAAGACACCGAATCATCCAATGTGGCGTGCCTTACGCGATGTTTTCAATCGCTACGCTATGACCACTTCTCCCTTTTATGACCAATTGGAAGGGCAAAAACGTGACTTGGACTTTCAGGAAATTACCAATTTGGATGCATTAAATGATTATAATTATTATGTAGCGGGATCTGTAGGTTTGATGTTATTGCCGATTTTGGCAGCTAAGAATGGGATAACAGAAACTTTGAAAGAAAGTGCAGTTTCCTTAGGTATTGCCATGCAAATAACGAATATACTCCGTGATGTGGGTGAAGATTATCGCGAGAATAAGCGTGTCTATTTACCCACTGAATTATTGAACCGCTATCAGGTCGACTTAGCACAGAATGTCGAAAACGGTCCGGATAAGAATTTTATCGCTTTATGGGAAGAACTAGCGGAAGAATCAACCCGTGGCTACATGGCATTTGAGGACAGCATCCATCACTATGACAGTGATTGTCGTTTCCCTGTTCTCGTTTCTTCGAAGCTATATAGTGGTATAATGGACAGCGTTCGGAAAAATAACTATGATTGTCTCGGTAAGCGAAATTACGTTCCTGAAGCAAGAATGATGGAATTAATTCTGGAGACGCGGAAAATATTAAAGAAACGGTGATTGTATGGACGAGTCGATTTTTGATCGACCATTGAATGAGCAGCTATGCTTCCGGCTTTATCGGGCCTCAAACGGTATCAATAAAATGTACGGACGGGCGCTGAAAATAGTTCAGCTAACTTTCCCGCAATATTTAGTCTTATTGGCTTTATGGGATAATGATGGCCTGCCGATTACGACAATTGGAAGCCAAGTAGGAATGGGAATCGGAACTTTGAATCCTATTTTGAATAGAATGACAGAACACGACTGGATTGAAAATAAACAGCATCCTACTGATAAAAGAACGATGCTAATTTTTCTCTCTGCTAAAGCAAAAGCGATCAAACCAAAGATAAATCAAGCCATCCTGGAAGAGCTGACGTCTTGTGATTTTGCCGGAATGGACTTGCCCGAATTGATGGCACAATTATTAAATTTACAGAATCGGCTCGACACAATAAACAAGAAAAATTAATGGAGGTTTAAGCTTATGACTATATACCTGAATTATTCCATAAGGTATTGTAGCTATACATCTGATCGTTGTATTGAACGTCCATCTTGTTATTGCCTCCTTATCACTTTCGAGCTAGATTCTATACTAGTATTATACCGCATCTTGTTAAACAAAAATGTTTATAATGACCAAAGCCAGTTTGTTTTAAATACTCAGGAGTTATTTGGTTGCTAGTTGTCGTAATAAATCATCAATGTGATCATTTATGATGACTAAACGGCTTTTCAGTAATTGGCCCTTCTTCGTCAGCACCAAATTCCCGCCCTGATTCTGGAATAATTTCACTTCCAAATCCGTTTCGAGATAGTGGATATGCTGCGTGATCGTTGGTTTGGACAAGCAGAGTTCTTGAGCAGTCTTTGCATAATCCAAGGTATCAGCTAAAACTAGGAAAGTTTGGTAATGATAATCAATCATGAAATCATCCTTTCATTTCTTAATGATGACTTACCGGCAAACCAAATCTGAAATCGCCTCAAAATGCGTTATTTCGGAAGTGTTTTTTCTGAATAGGAGGAAAAAGAGTCCCGAAGACACCTTTTTGTCTGAATCAATGGAAGGATTTCTTACTTTACTTTACCTGAAGTCAGATAGTAAAGATAAAGGTTTGCGAAAACATCGGAAAGACTGGCACCTTCCAAATCCATCTCTTTCATGAAATCAGACAATTCTTCTTTACTGACGATCAGATTGGCCAGCTTATAATAATCCCCCAAAGGATACACATAGATGACGTTCTCCGGCGTCTTCCGTCCGAAGGGGTGAAAGAGATTCTTGATCGCGGTTTGGTAGAAGGGATTGTTCTTCCCGGTGCTGAAATTTCTTGCAGCCATTTCCTTGAAATCCGCTAAATGGATCGGGATACTGGCATTTTTTCTGAAAAGAAAAAGGTCTCCGGACCCGCTCACCATAGCTTTCTCCAACAGATCTTTTATGGCGGCCTGGTAGCCTGCTCGATAGTCGTCGGTTATTTGTTTGTCGGATTCGGAGCTTGCATCTGCTTCTTTTTTCCTGGCGATAAACTTAGTGAGGTCTAATTGCGTCACTTGATAGCCTAGTTTTCTGGTTTCTTGTACAGCCGGCAGGTCTCCTTGACGGATCCAACGCAAGACCACTTGTCTAGAACTTGTAAGGCCTTCCTTTTCGAGGATGGTGAGCACTTCGGAAACGGTTAACATGTGGATCCCCTCTCTTTTATCTTTACTTTACTATATTATAGAGTAAAGTAAAGATAAAAGGGAAGTATAAGGTCTTTAAAAAAGATTTATTTATCGATAATAGACAGGTGTCTATTATGAAGATAGTAAATATGCTCATAGATGTTGTAATGTAACTTTTACGAATGGTTTTTGCCATCCGCAGGACTACCGACAGGGGAGCAGATTGATAAATTGCTACTTTCGCAGGTGTTGGAAAACGAAAAGAAGTATCCAGAAAATGGTTCCAATTTTAATTCCCTGTCATCCTTTGCCATTCCCTATTAATCATGATATACTTTAATTGCGAAACGAAAGTATCTTATTGCAAGCAAAACACAAAAGCCAATCCTATTGCGAGTAGGATTGGCTTTTTTTTGTCACTCGTTGCGACTCCGAGCGTGTGGGTTAGGACAACTTGCATAACCGTCCTCTAATCATCTAACCAATGATCAACCAGTGTTAATACCAGTCCCACGAAAAGTGGTGCGACGACTAACGAAAGTAACTTATCTAGCAAGCGAAACACCCCCTTAAGGGGCAAGTTGCCAACGACAATTATAGCACACTAAATGATAATTATTTCGATATTACCTGCAAGTAACACAATTTGTAGAAATTCAATTCTGTGCCTATGTCTACTGGGTCATAACTATCTGCTTCCGCTTGTGGTGGGTCATAGTACTCTTGCTGATGCCAGTCATTTGCTCTACCTCTTTATAGGAATGACTCTCCTCCAATAGATTCATGGCCAGATTGATTTGTTACTCATTAAATTTCTTTGGTCACCCTTCCCGAAAATCAGGTTTCTGCTTAGCCAGTTCATCCCCTTCCTTGCGAATGGTTTTTTCCGGACGATGGAATACCGATAGGGAGCGAATGGAAAAATTGATACTTTCGCAGGTCTTGGAAAACGAAAAGAAGTGTCCAGAAAATGGTTCATTTCTGGACACTGCTATTTTGGTATGATTTTTCTCTAAAAGAATTGAAACACGTGTCCATAAACCCATCACAAGTTCTATGTCAAATTAATCACCTTGGATAAAGTTATGGAACAATGAAGTAAAAAAAGAAAAGTGATTACCTCTCCTTTACCTACCGGAAGATTAACGTTTCAAGGCATTCTCAGAAAATCTGTAAGTAATTCAGCACTAAAACAATTTCTTAAAAATTGATCTTAGTAAACCAGAATCATCATCACCTGTATTGTAATATTCCTCATGGCTCTCATATATATTATCTTTTGAAATACTATTTTTAAAACCGCACTCAGTACATTTCCATGTATATTTATAGTCATCAAAATTATTTTGAGAATTCAGATGTGCCCCGCAACGGTCACACCACCAATCGGTATCTGGGAATCTTTCTGTCATAGTATATCTCTCCCTACATATTTAAAAATTTTTATAATTAATTTCAACATTTACCATCCAATATTATACCTCTCAACTCCTTGTTGTAATAAATACTCTTTGAAATCTTTAATAAACTCATCTTCCTTATCAGGTGCATTGCCATAATGACTAAATGTTCTAGTAGACTCTTCCCAAGAAAAATTATAAACATATTCTTTCTCTGTTGAATCCCAGTCTGCATCTCCAAAAAATGTTATTTGTCCAGCTACCAATTCTATTTCTCTAGTATATTCCCCCGTATCTTCATCTACAATTGGAATCTCTACGCTAAAATCGTATGTTTTTTCGAATTCATATGACTCGAAATTACTATCATTATCTATTCCTACCATTTTCCTCACTCCTTTATTTTTTATTAGCATATAAATTTTAATCTTCTATAACAGGAAACTGCGCTTGCACTTCTTGGCGAATATTTTCAACGTTATTTGAAAAATCTGAAATTTTTTGAATAATTTGTTGAACAATCTCTTTTTCAATGGGATTTCTAATCTCATCTAACTCTTCAATGCTAGGAATCACCACGTTTTCTTCAGATTCATAAATATTATTTAGTATCATTAATAAATCAGCTCTAGAAAGGTTTTCTGGCTCCACATTATTCTCACCTATAACAAACTTTGATTTTCCTGAATTAACTATTAAGACTTTCATATATTTCTCCTTTCTTTTTATATGTTTCTATTCCTGCTTCCATCGCTTCTACAAATTTTTCATAGCTACTTTCAGTTGTATCTGATTTTGTAGAGATAAGATGAGAAGAAAATTCACCGGTAAGTACGCGATATCCCTTTTCTTTATCTTTCGTAGTCACTATTAGATAATCTGGTTCCAGTAATGCTCCTAATGTTGAATTATGTGTAACCACAAAAACAGTGCTGCTTGCAGACAAATTCCTTATAGCATCTCTTAATTCCTTCCGAATGTATTCATTATCAAGTGACGCTTCGGGTTCATCGATTAAAATTATTGGTTTTGTTTTTGCTTCTTCTAATCTCATCATTAGAGCAAATCCCACAGCCTGTCCCCCAGATGCTGGTACACCATCTGAATCCAGCAGGTTAACTTCTAAATGCAATAGATATTCTTCTAAAATAGAAGGATTAAAGAAACTTCTTTTTTTCAAATTCCTTAAAAATGTAATATACTGCCCACTTTTATAGGGAACAATTAAATCATCTTGAACTGCTTCACTTGTACGATCTTTTCTAAACTGAGTAGCATTTATAAACGGGGATAGCTTCACAATAATTTGATATCCATAAATTTTTTCTTTTTTTAGTTCAGTATTACAGACTATTTTTTGCATGAAATTATTGATTTCTTTTTCAATCTGATGTTTTTGAATTATCTTCGAAAACTCACAATCAACAACAGGGGTAATCCCAGTTTTAGATTGAACTATTTTTTTTACAGAACCTAGTATGTCATTTACTTTTTCTCGAACTTTATTATTCTGTTGTTTCTGAACAAACAAATTCCTTACTTCACTATATGTCTCAACAAAAACTCTCCTTTTTTCAACTGAATTACTTAACAGCTCCCATAAATCTGGACTATTAATTAAATCAAGTAATTTGTGCAAGTGTGTTTCTAAGTTTTTTGTGGAAATTTCTTCAAGATTCGTTTCTTTAATAAGTTGATATTTGGAAGTTGAGTTACTTGTAGTCGAATCTTTGGCGAATTGCTTCACACTTTCAACAAATTTTTCTACGTCTTGGTTAAAATCTTCTTCATTATTTTTTAGATAGTCTTGAATAGCAGAAAACTGCGTGTCATAGCGTTTTTTCCATATATCTAACGCATTTTTCCCTTGTTCTGTTCTTTGTTTTTTTATAAAATCATTGGCATTTGTGTTTTGCAAGACTTTCCTACACAATATTGCAAAGAAAAAGTACACACCTTTGCGCCTGAAATTTTTCTCTGATTATTTTGGTTTTGATAGAGCATTTTTGAGCCGGTAGCTCTCTCCAGTGAAGCTTAAAATGTGTGCGTGATGAATCAAACGATCCACCAAAGCCGCCGTCAAACGGGTATCGATAAAGACCTTATTCCACTGGCTGAACTCCAAATTACTGGTGAGGATGATGCTCTTCGTCTCATACCAGTCACTGATCAGCTGGAAGAGCAACTCGGCGCCTTCCTTGGTGAAAGGTACATAACCCATCTCATCTAGGACAACCAGCTTTACCTTGTCAAAGCGGTGCTTGAAGGTCTCCAACGTGTTGTTATTCCATTGGCGTTCCAATTCTCCCACCAATTCGGAGACCCGCCAGAAGCGTGTTTCAACACCGGTTTGTATCGCCATTTGTCCAAGAGCACAAGCCAAATGCGTCTTGCCGGTTCCTGGGGTACCCACGAAAACGGCGTTTTCTTTTTGGCGGATAAAGGAGAGGCTGGTTAGCTCCTCTTTCGTGGTCGGATTTGGCAATGTGATATGATCGTGCCAGTCGTAGTTGTCTAAAGTCCGTCGTACCGGGAATTTGGCCTGTTTGAAGAGCCGAGCCGTCTTTAGTTCCTCCCGGCATTTTAATTCATTCTCCAACAGGAATAGCAACCAATCTTCTTTGGTTTCAAAGCCCGCCGTTTCAATGACTCTAGGAATATGGGAGAGCCGCAACTGCTTACAGACCTCTTCTAAACGATCGGTATCCATCAACTTGCCGCCTCCTCATTAGAGGACTTGAGAAATGCATCGTAGTTATTCCAATCCACATCATAGGCATCCGCTTCTTTCGAAGAACCGATGAGATCGTAGAAGTTCTGTTCAATGCCTAGCATATCGTTGGTGACGAGAAGAACGAGAAGCTGATCCACACGTTTTGCCTGTTCTCTCCAATCGGGATGGCTGAGATAGAGCTTGATGCGTTCGGGTAGATATTTCCAATAACGAGAGTAATGCATCGCCCGCAATTTGCGCCGCCAATCGAGCAGGATTGCTTGCCAGTCAATCGCTCGTTTCTTCATCATGTAGGGCCGGGGGCCTTCAGCAATTATTTCACCATCCGTGCTAATCAATTGATAAGAGTCAAAGCGAAGCAGCCCATAGATGATGGAATGATTCCGAGCGCGAGGAACATGGATTCGCTCGCCATCCAGTTTGATTTCGTTGTACTT
>RZYP01000207.1 GCA_009930275.1 Negativicutes bacterium | reverse complement strand
CAAAACGGTGACCATCTTATATGTGAATCCAGCAAAACCATGGACAATGATCGTGACTTTAATTTGTTTTATCACGATTGCAAGGATTTTCACCGACAAAGAATATCCTTAACAGTAAATTTCCGATTATGACCAAAAGCTTTTTCATGAAGTAGGGTTGCTTTATCTTTTCATCCATTATATTGTTGCATTGCTGTCCCATTAAAATCTAAAATAGCTCTTTGAAATATTTGAAATTTAGTTAGTTGAAGACGATTTTCGATTAAACGGATTTGAATTCTCATCTTTGCGATCCTAATCAGGATTGCAAATGCATAAAGACAAATTCGTGTTCGCTCAGCTGGTCGATTTCTTAGATAGGAATAAATTTAATTACATCGTTCGAAAGTATGATGGCGATAAATATTTGAAGCATCTCACTTGTTGGAATCAACTTCTTGCATTGATGTTTGGGCAATTGTCTAATCGGGAAAGTCTGAGAGATTTGATTATCGCTCTTGAGGCTCATAATTCCAAATGCTATCATTTAGGAATGGGCAGAAGCGTTTCAAGATCATCCCTGGCTAGAGCCAATCAAGACAGGGACTATCACATCTTTGAAGAATATGCCTATCACCTTGTAAACGAGGCAAGAAAGAAGCGTGTTGTAGAAATCTTCAAACTTGATGGAAGCGAAGGTTGCCTAAGAATGTACTCTCAGATATGTCTATCCAAATGACGGGCTTTTATCCGAAGCAAAACTATCCAGAGCCACTTCGTTTGGTCAGATATTGGGATGAAGAGCAAAAACGTGAGTTTGTTTTCTTAACCAATGCAACGCACATTTCTGCCCTTCAAGTTGCCGACCTCTACAAGAACCGCTGGCAAGTAGGACTGTACTTCAAATATTGAGCATCTCATTGACCGATAAAACGCATCTTCGAGACCTCTTTGACAAAACTAAATTTCAAAATGACAAAGAACGATTTGGACCAGATGGGCCAGGTTTATTTGATTTTTAATAACGTCCCAATTTTAATGGGACACTAGTTCATAATGATACAAATGAATTGTGGTATGATGGAGCACTTGTAAAAAAACTGACACCCTTGGAAAAAAATGGATTATTGTTATTGATGGAACATAGAAATAGTCCGGTTGCATACGATAAAATTGAAAAAAACTTATGGGGGAAGTCATATATTCCTGATTTAGAGCCAAGTATTCACAATCTGATTTCAAAACTGCGGAAAATTGTAAACCGGGACGAACAAGTAATGATAAATACGATAAAAGGTGTGGGGTATATGCTGATAGATTAGTTCTAACTTAATCTAAACGGTACCACAGGTGCAGCAGTAGCGGCAGTCGGCCATGCGGGGTGTAGACCTCTCATAGTTATATTTATTGTGTGCAGATATATTTAGCCTATTCTTGTCAGCAACACTATAATAATTAAGAAAGTTGATATTAAATGAAAACTATCCCAACCTTCTTTTACTCTTACTTCTTTAACAGTCTTACTTCTATATATATACCATAAGTATAAATTAAAGAATAAAGATACAACACATATTATTATTGTAATTATGTTCCACATATGATAAGTTTTAAATTTACAACCAAACCATACAATCTCCAAACTCATAAGTAAATATTGCTGCACCAACCCAACCTGGTGATCTTGTCGCTACTTTTCTAATAGACTTATTAATTAAAGCTTTACCTGCTTTAGTATACATACCTCCAATTTCAAGAGTAGCAATAACTGAAATTCTCCTCTACAGCTTTCTAAATAATCTCTCAAATCATGTGTGTATGAACTGCATGAGCAAAGCGCTACTGTTTCAAGAGATTGGAAAATTTCAAAATTACTAATAATTTTGGTTAAAAAAAGATTCTAACAGGTTTTTTTCAGAGGGTGTATGTCCCTTATGCACGGATTCATACACTGATAACAATGGTAAAATCGTACCTCAGAAAACTCATCAAAGAATTACAAGCTAAATCAAATCAAAAAGTAATATACAATAGGATTTATTTAGTTCAGATTATTAATCCATGTGTGAATCCAGCATTTTTTGCTTATCTTCGCTTGCTTCTGCACCCTGTGTGAAGGCAGATTGTATCGATTGAAAATTAAATGGAACAGAACATGTCAAACATCGGATTGATCATTGAAGAGAGGGCGGCCAACATTGGCAATTTCATGGTGGGACGGTTGCTGCCCTTCCGGCAGAAGCGGATGGTGGGACCTTTCGCTTTTATCGACCACATGGGACCCGCGGAGATGGGAGCGGAGGAGAACCTGGTTGTGTTGCCCCATCCCCACATCGGACTCTCTACGCTCACCTACCTCTTCGAAGGGGCTATCATGCACCGCGACAGCATCGGCAGCGAGGTGGAGATCACGCCGGGGGCGGTGAACTGGATGACGGCCGGCAGGGGGGTGGTGCATTCCGAGCGGACTCCCGAACAGATGCGGGGCACCCGCAAGCGGCTCCACGGCATGCAGATATGGGTGGCACTACCTACGGAGTTGGAGGAGACGGAACCATCGTTCACCCACATCCCCGCGGAGGAGATTCCCGCCTGGGAGAGGGAGGGGATAGCGATGAAGCTGATTGCCGGAGAGGCTTTCGGGCAGAAATCGCCGGTACCGGTACAGAGTCCCCTCTACCTGATCGAACTGAAGAGCGACAAGCCTCAGACATTTGACCCGGGCGATGCGCTCTACGGCGAGAGCGGCCTCTACATCCTGGAAGGAGAGGTGCACATCGAGCGCTACCGTTTCGGACCGGGGAAGCTGCTGATCGCGCAGGACAGTCGCCTCTGCAGGTTCGAGATGGGGCCCAACACGACGGTCTACCTCTTCGGTGGCGAACCGTTTCCGGAGAAACGTTTCATCGACTGGAACTTTGTCTCCTCACGCAGGGATCGGCTCCAACAAGCGAAGGAGAATTGGATCGAACAACGTTTTCCGGAGGTGCCGGGAGAGACG
>RZYP01000206.1 GCA_009930275.1 Negativicutes bacterium | reverse complement strand
TTCACAGCCATCAAAAAATGGAATGGGTAGCTTTGGGTGACCTGGCAAAATATGATCTTTCCGATGCCGACAAGCCCATTGCCCGTCGACTACAAAAAAATCCGGAAGAAATTCTACCGGAGAAAAAAATACTTGATTAATCAGTCCCTTAAGTCTCCTACATAATCGTTCGTAAAATGTTTGATTACAGCAGGTTATCGGATGGGTGTGCAGGTTATTTATTTGAATAGCGTAGGATTTCATGCTCCTCAATTGTCGTGCGGGTTGGAAGAATCGCAATACTCCATAGGCATGATGGCAATGAATATGAGCAACTACCGGGGATGCCTGTATCCTTATCTCGCTTGATAATCCGCATGATGGCAATGAATATGAGCAACTACCCCGTGCAATAAAGACCCGTCGATTTTTCAAGGGGTTAATAATAGGGAAAGTGTATCCTTCCCGTGCTGAATAGTTATGGTTTTACTTTTTTTGCCTTCATTTACTTAAAGGTTGAATATTTGTTTGTTTGAATCCTATCCAATAAGAAATAATCAATAGGGAATATTCAATATTCAACTCTTTTAGTTTCCTAATACATTGAAAATTACTTCCGGGTTATTGAATATTAATTATTCGTTAGTAAACGTGAAGCATAAAGAAAAGTGCGAAAATTGAGCCAATTATTGATAAATAACCTGATACGCCCATGGCTCCAGTTGTATTTCTTCTTTAGAAGTCATCTCAACCGTATCACCAGTAAACAAATCCGTATAGGTTCCAATAAGCCGCTCATCATGAAGGGTAAAAGTACCCTTGCTGGCTGAGAGATTCAGAATAACCACCACTTTCTGCCCTTGTTTTTCGCGAGTGAAAGCAAATAATTCAGCCGGATTTGAAGCAGACAAACGTTGTAGCGGACCTCCAAAATCACCATTCCAAAGGGCTTGGTTCGTATGTTTTAGCGTAAAAAGGGCTGAATACAAATCAGTAAAAGGATGCTGCTGCCATTGTACCGGATCAGCGTCGAAAAAAGCAAGCCGTTTGTCAAGCCCAGCTTCCTGTCCGGTATAAACCAAAGGCATTCCTGGAACAGTTGCAGAAAGCACGGCAAAAGCATAAGCCCCATCACCCAAACGTTCCCAAACAGTACCATTCCATGAATTTTCATCATGATTGGAGGTAAAATTCATTTTATAAGCACCTGAAGGTTTTCGCTCAGATTGCCGTACAAAATAGGCTTCAATCGAATCACAATTCAGGTCACCTTTTGCTACATAATTCATAATATGATGAAACTCCCAGCCATATTCCATATCAAATGCATCAACAAGTAAATGTGGCTCTTCGGCTTCTGCCAACATAAATACAGGTTTAATGGCATCAAGCGCTTTGCGGGCACGGGTCCAAAATTCAACAGGCACCAGACCTGCAACATCACACCGATACCCATCCACATCAAATTCATTCACCCAATAACGCAAAGCATCGAGCATCGCATCATTCACTTCCGGGTTATCATAATTCAAATCAGCAACGTCAGTCCAATCGAATGGAGCCACCATATTTCCGGATTCATCCCGGGTATACCAATCGGGATGGTCAATGATCCAAGGATGATCCCAGGAGGTATGGTTGGCTACCCAATCAAGGATCACTTTCATGCCATGCGCGTGCGCTACCTCAATCAACTCATGAAAATCCTTTGCATTTCCAAACTCAGGATTCAACCCTTTATAGTCACGAACCGCATAATAACTTCCCAGCGGCCCTTTTCGGTTTTTTTCGCCTATCGGATACACGGGCATCAACCAAAGAATATCAATTCCCATCTCCTTCAGCCTTGGAATAGAACGTGTGAAGGCTTCAAAAGTGCCGTCGTCCGAATACTGCCGTATATTGACTTCATAAATGGTGGCATTCTTCGACCAGTCCGGATGAGTCACGCGGGTTTTGTCGGGAAGTTCAGCAGATTGTGAATCGGGTGTTTTACAGGAAAACAAAAATATTCCTGCCAGCAGGATCCCGATTGCGATATAAATCACATGCGGGGAAAATGGTTGTACAAATCGTGTCATAACTTTAGTGCGTTGGTGATAAAATATCAAGATGTTCATTTTAACAAAGATAGGATTTTGTTGTTTAGCATTGCAAACATTCAATTAATTTCGCAAAGGAAATATAACCACAATGAAATCACTTTTAACGCGATCACTTCTGGTATCTGTAATTTTTTTCTTTACAGGATGTGCCGGGTCAGGCAGGCAACAATCCGGTAAACATATTCTTACCACCACAGTGCTTCCAGTAGCAGAATTCATATCGGAACTTACCGGGGATGATTTTATTATCAACACGATGGTTCCTGAGGGAATGCCACCTTCAGTCTACGAACCTACAGCAGAACAGCTTAAATCACTGGGAAAAACAAAACTCTACTTTTCACTCGAGGCACTGGGTTTTGAACTCACAATACTGCGCAACATTTCCAGTGACTATCCGGAAATGAAAATCATCAACATTACCCAAGGGATTACCCCGATTTCGGGCGGACATAAACACGGGAATAAACAGGGCATCGACCCACATATGTGGATGTCGCCGAAACAATCGGTTATTCTAATTAAAAACATCTATGCGGCTCTTTTGAAGTATTATCCAGAAAATAAAGAAGAATTTTCAGCAAATTTCATGCAGATAATGAAAAAAATGGAAGAAGTCGACCAGTACGTTCAAAACGCGATTGAACCAGTTAAAGGGAATTCATTTTTAATCTACCATCCAGCCCTCTCCTATTACGCCCGTGATTATGATCTCGTGCAGATACCCATTGAAATTCAAGGTAAAGAGCCCTCCCCTGATTACCTGAATGCTCTCATCGGCCAGGCGAAACAAAACCAGATTCAACTGATGTTTATTCAGCGACAATTTGATGTTAGTTTTGCCCATATTGTTGCCGAAGAAACAGGTTCACGGGTAATTGTATTTGCCCCGCTTTCCTCCGCATGGAGTGAAACGATTCATCAGG
>RZYP01000042.1 GCA_009930275.1 Negativicutes bacterium | reverse complement strand
GACGGGTATGGCCAGGAGGGAGACAAAAAAAAGCGGGCTCCAAAAGCCAAGGTCCGCCAGGCTGAAGCCGAATGCCTCGTGGAGTATGGCCAGCAATCGGGAAAAGGGATGCGAGGCATAATTGCCAATGTCCTTGGCTCCGGCCAGCCATGTATAGGCGTCATGCGTGGCCATGAGCCGCTCGCCGTTGACGAAAAATGCCGCGTCCTGCCATAGTGGAAGTTCCGTGAGGCGGATGGCGATGGTGGTGAAAACGACTAATGCAAAAGCGAGCGTGAACTCAATGGTGCGCGAAATAGAGATGTGGGGGCTTGGGGACATGTTGGTTCTCCAATCAGGAATAGTGGCTCATTTGTGAGCCGCGACTTCGCGGTACAGGTTGGCGTAGGCCCGTCCAAGGGCCTCGCTGGAAAACAAGTGCTCGTAACGCTTCCTGGCCGCAACGCCAAAACATGCGCATGCCTCATCGTTTTCGAGCAAGTGCGTCATGGCTTGGGCTAAGTCTGTCGGATTTTCGGGCGGGACGACCAAGCCTGTTTCTCCATCAATATTGACGAAGGTGGTTCCGGTCCCGATTTCGCACGAGATCATCGGCTTGCCGAACATGGCCGCTTCAACCAGTACCATACCAAAGGCCTCCGAGCGCAAATGAGATGGCAGAATCAAGGCGCGGCAATGAGCGAGCAGCGCAGTCTTTTCTTCGTCGGAAACCTGTCCGGCAAAAATAACATTGGAAAGCCGGAGCCGTTCCACCTGATTCTTTAACAGGCCCTCTTCAGGTCCGGAGCCCGCAATGACCACACGGGCATCGAGTCCAGACGCGGCCTGCATGAGGGTTCGCAACCCTTTATAGTATCGAAGCACGCCGATGAAGAGAAAAAAAGGGCGGTCGTCCAGCCCAAGTCGCCCAAGGATGCGCCGGTCCGGGCGCGGATACGCGCGATCATCAATGCCGAGCGGGATTACCCGTACCCGGTCGCGAATCATCGGATCCGAGAGCACCGGACTGGAGAATGCGTAGGCCGGTGAAGTAGCCACGATGGCGGACATGGACGTGAGCATACGCCGCATTACGGGACCATAGACAAGTCCCATTAGACGCTGCCGCACGATATCGGAATGGTAGGTCATGATCGCCGGTTTCATCGGCCGTGTCACCAGATGGAGGACGTCCGCGAAAGGCCACGGAAAGTGGTAGTGCAGGACATCCGCCCACGTACACAATTCGACGAAGCCGCGAAACGCGTTAAGTCCGCCCATATCGCAGGAAAAAGGGGCCAGCCATGATCGTTCCCGAACGACAACGGCCTCTGGGTGGTGCGAGGTGCGAGGATATGGACTGGGCGAAAGTGTGAAGATCCGAGCCGCCACGCCCTGTGCAGTTGTTGCAAGTGCTATCTGACGGATGGCTTCCTGGAGGCCGCCGGGAGGATCGGGGAAGTAGGTGCGGTAGACATGCAAAATACGCATTTTGCGAGCGGGAAACTCTGACATCATCGGGCAACACGCTCAAAAAGATCAATATAACTGGCGACGATTTTTTCCTTGTCGAAAAGTTTCAATCGTTCTTTCTCTTTGGCCAAAAGTGCACCGCGCGCTTGTTCATCCATCAGCAAGCGTAGCATCAACGCGGCCAACGCTTCCGGGGAACGCGGAGCAAAATACAGGGCAGCATCGCCGAATATTTCGCGGAAAATTGGGATATCCGACAAAATCGCCGGGCAACCGCTAGAGACCGCTTCCAATGGCGGCAGGCCGAAGCCTTCATACAGTGATGGGAAAACAAAAAGATCTGCGTGGCGATAGAGGCAGGTAACCTCGTCGTCAGTGGGCGAGAAACGTTGGATCACACGATTGTTCAGATTATTTTGGACAATAAAAGCGTCCAATTCATCCCAACACGCGTCTCCATCACGACGACCTGCTAGAACAAAAGAATGGGGTATTGATGCGCTGATTCGGGCAAACGCCCGAAGAGCGGTAAGGACGTTTTTATGTTTTTTTCGTGTCCCGACAAATAAAATATATTTTGACTCGACAATGTTTTCGCTATTCTTTGGATTCAAAAATTTATCATCAACAAATTCATAAATAATTTGTGACTTTTCGTATGCCTTTCTATCAATATACTTGAGCTGTTTTTTCGTACCGTCAGATATACAGACAATATTTTTCGCAGAGCACATAGCAAAACGATACAAAAACTGTGTCATTATTTTTCTTTGAAAATCTCTATCCCAAAAATGCGTAAAAGAACGAAAATCGTGAAGAGTCAAAACTGAATTTTTTGGCAAGAAAAAAGGCTGATTAATGTGTGAAAAAAAATACACATCAAATTTATTATTTAATTTATTAATATTATGAAAATGAAAAGCAAAATTATGAAATGAAAAATACTCATAATTGACAAAGATAGGGCTAAGCGAACTAAATTTAGAAAACTTACTTTCAAACTTATCACGAAGTAAAAAATTTACACACGTAGATATAGCAAGCCCTTGTTCCAAAAATGCAACAAGAAGGGATTCATAATATCTTCCAATTCCACTTTCGTTGAAAAAAAGACCATCAAAATAAATATTCATTTAGTCTTTTCAATTATGACACCAAAACATGTTGAAGGAAAATTATTAATAAGCAATTTGAGGTGTGGGTTGTTGGTAACCCCAGGCTCGATTTTAGAATAAGAAATTTTTTGGTGCGGAAAAGGAGGAACGTCTATGTAATTGTCAAAAAAATTGCTCCCAAAATCAAAGTCAAATCCGATTACTCGACCTCCAATCGCTGAAATTGTTTCCGATAATAACAGCATATCCTTTTTACGGAAAAGAACATCTGGCCAATTGTCTATTGTTTCTTTATCGGAAAAAACATTAAATTCTAATGTATGGACAGAAATTCCGCCTTTTTTTAAAAGTCGCAAAGAATTTTCCAAAAATTTAAGACCGTTTCTTATTGATCCAAGATGCTCCACAGCACATACTGACCAACAAAAGTCAAATTTTTGGTCTAAATCAATCGGCAAATCATTCATATCAATATATTTGAGAGTAATATTTTTTTCAAAATCGTCTCTCGAAATAATATCAGGATGATAAAGACTATCGATAGTTTGTGTATACTGGCGGCTTTTAGACCAATTTTTCTGTGCTTTATCCTTTAAATTCAGAGGCTTGTCCCCTGCCGTAATCGTACAACCCTTTGAAATAAAATAGCTTGGCAACGGTTCTTTCCCGCATCCAAAACCAAGCCCACTACGTCCGCTTTGTAACAAATCATAATTATAAAGCACTTGCAAAATAAAAGAAAATTCCCAATTTTTTCTATGATATACGAAATCACGCTTTAGCTCATTAATCCAAAATCGAGACCACCCTGATTCTAAGTCGTTTTGTGTACAAGGCTTGCTAATAAGCGTATTTTTTATTGGAAAGAGTAATAGAGGATTTTCTACTACTTCTTTCTTTCTACAGCTTGCAACATAAGCATACAAATTTTTTGAATTCACACTTATATAATCAGTTGCAAAATCTTTAAAAATATATTTGACAATATAAATCCTAATAAATTTTAGTTTAGATAAAAAAAAATTAAACATAAAGTAGACCCTGATTTATTGCTGCAAAACTGATTTATATACTTCCAAGGTTCGAGCCGCTGTGTCTTCCCAACTAAACAATCTCACACGTTCTTGACCTGCCAAAATATAGTGTTCTCTTAACGGCCTGTCTGAAAGCATTTTTCTTAGGCCAATCAAGCATTCCTCAGGGTTATGCATATCGACAAGCATCGCCGCGTCACCAGCGACTTCAGGTATGCTCGTGCCGTTATGAGCGAGAACTGGCGTGCCACAGGCCATTGCCTCTAATACGGGTAATCCAAATCCTTCATAAATTGAAGGAAACACAAAACATACTGCTAATTTGTATAAAGAGACAAGCTCTTGTTCCGACAATTTTTTTAATAAATGAAATTCGCAAATTCTTTCCTTTGGCACTTGAACAAAAAGATTTCCCCACTGCCCTCCGATAACTACTAAATCAAATGGAATCGATTCTTTGTGGCTATCATATAGGTCGACTAACATTTGAATATTTTTTCTAGGCTCTGCGCCACCCATTGCTAAAATGAACGGCCTCTTTATGCCCAATAGAGACAAAATAGTTCTAGCATTTTCATCAGACACTGTGTCAGAAAGCTTAGAATTACAACCTTGTGGTATGCAAATTATTTTCTTCTTAAACTTCGGATACATTTTGCATACTGAATTTAAAGAATACTTAGAGATTGTTATTATTGCTTGCGATCGATATACTGCTGACAAATAGTTTAAATTGAAATATGCATTTCGAAAAAAACTCTTCGAATAATCACCGCGCAACGCTAATGGAATAACATCATGGATTGTTGTAACAACCGGAATGCTTCCCAACAAAGGAACGCCAAAATTTTTAGTACAGTGAAACAAATCGCATTTATTTTGCAGCTCTATATGAAAAAAAAGAAGCTCATAAGCCATACTTGAAAATAAATCAATTTTTCTACCCCCGTAACCATTAAATCGAATATCAGGATACAAATAAAAATAAAAATCTTTTTGATCATTACGCAGGCAATTAAGCAACGAATCAGTGTATCTCCCACATCCAGTCATTTTATTGAATCTATAATCTAAAAAAATATTCATTCTTTTTAAAATAAGAACAACTTATTTAACGATACGAAAATACAAATCTTCATACTCTTTAGCCCAGTCCTCCGTCGAAGCAAAAAAAAACCCGCTTTTTTTTGCTCCTACAGAAAGATCAACTCGCAACTTATTGCTTGTGCAAAATTTCTCAATACATCTCGTCAAATCATTTTTCTTTTCCACTTGAAAAATCAAGCCATTATATTCATGGCTAATCATTTCTGGAATGCCACCGCGATTTGACCCAATGACGGGCTTGCCAAACATAAACGACTCCGCAATGACCATACCTAGAGGCTCGTTCCACAGCGAAGGAACAACCAGCACATCAATATTGGGGAAGAAATTAGCAGGTGATGTGCGCCCAAGAAAAGAAATATTGTCAGTCGATTTATTTTTGAGTTGATTAACATATTTTGAATCCCCTTCTCCTGCTATTAAAAAATGCAAATTTGAAAAATTTAGCATTCTTGCGCTATTAATTATGAGCTCAACCCCCTTGGAGGGAACTAGTGACCCCATAAATCCAATGTTAATTCCATCCCGAGAATTCAATTGCGCAATATTTTTACAATTAAGCGACTTTGAGTCGCGCCGATTATAAATAACACATTTTATTGGTGTATTTTGAAATAATTCAAATTTTAAATGATCGTTCAAAATATAGCCCGATATTCCTACAACTGCATCAATTTTGTTGCCTAGTATTTTTTGGGAAATCCTTAAAATCTTACACTTCATGCATCTTTTTACGCAATTCAAATTGTTTTTGTATTTTGTCGAGATTACACATAAATTATAATAGTCATGGAGCACTTGAATGCAAGGTCTCTTCGCCCGCTTCGCAGAATTCCAAACGGAGCATGACCACCCTGGAAGGTTATGGCAGGAAATGATGTCAGGATTTTCGATTGAAATAATTTGATCCAGCGCTCTTCCCATCAATGGATTATAGCTATCAATTATATGCCACAACACTTGACGTAATCTAGAAAATTTAGATTTTGAAAATGGCCAAAATATATTTCTTATTCCAACGCTCCAAACTTTAATTCCATCAACCGTGTCGCGATTTTTTCCTTTTCCATCAGCAGTAACAACAAGTATGCATTCATGGCCTCGTAACGAAAGTGCGCGCATAAGAGTCCACAGTGAAACTTCTGCGCCGCCTCCCTTTGATTTGTCTCCCAGGCAGTGAACAAATAATATTTTCATATTAAGAATTAACGAAATCGATTTTAAATTTGTAAAATTTCAATCTACTAACGATAATAAAAAATAAAAAATATAGCAACGCAAAAGAAAAGAACGACAAGATAAAAACGTTACTTGCATTATAATGAAGTCGCAATAGCTGCGCAATAGGATCAAAAATAGCCACTATTATTAGCGAAAATACATAAGAAGGAAAAATAGTTAATAAAAACTTTGCAAAACTAGCTGATAGCAGCTTCACTATAACAAAATACATCAATGGAAAAAAATAAGCAGCGGTTGACAGCGTGTAACCTATAGCTACGCCCATTGAGCCGTAGGGAAGGCCCAAAATTATGCCTCCGCATAATAATGCCGTTGATAAAATCCCCCCGTAAAACAATAAAAAGGCTTTGTTCCGTGCGAGAAAAACAGTTCCCGTAGTGGACATGATTGGTTGGATTAACCCATTGAGCCCTAGCACTGTGAAAAGTGGAACAGCCTGCCCCCACTGGTCGCCCCAGACAATATAAACGATTTCCGGGGCCATAATTACAGCAAATGTCATAACAGGAATTGAAATGAAAGAAATATTTCGAAGTACGATCAAATATTTGGCATACATTATTGAAACATCGTCTTGATTTTCAGATAGCGATGTGTGCAATACTGGCGTCACAACCGATGTCAGCATCGTTAAAGGCAGCACCATGAGTTGATACGCGCGATTGTAGTATCCCAATGTTGCCGAGCCATACATTCTTCCAAGTAAAAGATTGTCTAAATTTCTTGCCCAATAATTAATCATGGAAAATAACGTCAAATTCCCCGAGTAGCATATAATTTTTTTTATAACGTAGAAATCGCAACGTAGCGCGAAGGATATTTTTGCTGATAGCAACAACCCAACGCTGGAAAAGAGGTTGCACAACAGAGATTGCGCAACAAGCGCCCAGTAACCATGTCCAGAGTACGCAAGCCAAATTCCGACGCATCCCCCTGTTAAAGCAGCAGCAATTTCAACGAAGGCAATTGCACGAAATCGCATATCTCTTTGCAGCATACCCCGTGGAACAATTCCGATCGCTCCGAAAGGGAAACCCAAGGACATCACGTGGGCGACACTTTGAAGGCTTTGCATTTCATAAAAAATAGCAATATATGGACTAAAAAAAAATAAAATTCCTGCCAGAATAAGCCCCAGCAATAAGGATAGCGTCACAAGACTTTGCAAATCTTTATGCTCGAGATTTCGAAACTGAACAATCGAACTTCCAATTCCGGCATCTGCGAATATGTTCATAAAACTAGAAATAACAGTCACCATGGCGATTATCCCAAAGTCTGTGGGCAACAAAAGCCTGCTTAAGATGACCGTAATACATAGTGCAAGAAATCGACTTGTCCATACACCAAAGGCAGACCAAATTGTCGCTTTGATCGCCTTATGCGAACCTGCATTTAACATTGAAAGCTACACTAATCCCCAGAAAAAAATCTTTAAACAAAGTATTTTTTTTAATCACAAAAAGTCAAAATGTAAATTTATCATATTTTCTACATAGAACAGCCTTCCAGATAAAACACTTTAAAGAAAAAATTCTATATAGTCACAAAAATTTTAGAATTTTGTTTTTTGAAAAAACAATCAAAAACTTAAAATACAAAAGAATAAGCATGACTGGCATTAAGATCTTTATTAATACATCAACACTTTCAACACTCCAAATATGACGCACCGCTTC
This sequence comes from Negativicutes bacterium, assembly GCA_009930275.1. Next base: position 6,498 of record RZYP01000042.1, on the reverse strand, counting down.
CATGGAATTATAAATTCGTTTACTTACCCTTAAGCGCCATAGCCCCTGCTTGTTTACAAAATACATGGCGTACACCGCGCGAATCAAAGGATTACAAGGAAACAATATATTATAATTCTTAAATATTTCCGCTAGCAGGCCTGATTCATCATATTTCCAATCCTTGCTATTTGTCTGCGTAACGGAAACTTTAAATTTTGGCACATATATCGATGGACCTCTGTAAGCATTTATTGCAACAAAATATATAAACGGGTAAATATTCCTATACTTCTCAAATCGTAAATAATTGTCAAGAAGGCTTTCACTTCGGAGGAGAAGCCCACTTAGTTGATGCCCAAATGGGGCAAGCATTATTGACGACATAATTCCAGGACTAAATTTTCTAATTTCAAAATTTTCAATACGATGATCTTCAACACGCCCTCCTTCGAAAACCCCCTGATAACCAGGAATAATCACAGACAGCCTATCATTCAAAGAAATACTTCTAACTATAAATGCCAAATACCCTACCGGCAAATAATCATCATCGCCAATATACATTATATACTCTGATGTCGATTTTTGTAAAAGGAAAACAGCATTTCTTTCAAGACCAATGTTGTTGTTTTGCTTAAAAAGAACTAGTTCCACCGCTAAAGCACATTCATTAAGACGCCTCCAAGTATTATCTACAGAACAATTATCAGAAACTAGAATCCTAAAATGCTCAACAATTTTTTCTTTTACAATCAAATCATTCAGATGCTTAATATTCGCAATCAAATCCTGCTCACGATTATATGTCGGAATCAGAAGATCTATCATTTACTGCCCATTAGCCCATGTTACCATTTTTCTAATCCCAGCCTCTTTGCTCACAATAGCCCACCAGCCTATCATCTCTTTTGCCTTTTCATTATTCGCGACAAATACTTTCTGATCACTTTCACGCGGAGGCATTTGTTTATATATCATTTTGACCTCAAGTTCTCTTTCCAAAAAATCAAAAAGCTCTAGCAGTGATGATGAATTTTCCTGTCCGCCGCCTACACAGAATACTTGTCCAGATAGTTTGTTGATTTTATCCGCAGCAGCAAGATACAAATTTACCGTATCACTTGCAAACAACAAGTCACGCACCTGCTTTCCATTTCCGAAAATTGTAAAAGGATCTCTTAATACCCCTTTCTTTGTCTCAACTGCTTTCTGACAAAACCATCCAACCCACCCTTGATCAATTGTTGCGAATTGCCGCCCGCCATACATAGAAGAATGCCGGAAAACGACGGTTTTCAGTCCAAAAATTCGATGATAGTCAAGAAGATACTGATCTGCGGCCCCTTTTGAGCAGCCATACGGAGAATGAAAATCAAGCAATGTGCTTTCATCAAAACCATTAGGATGCGATGGCACCACGTAGCGCGTTGGGGTTTCTTCATACTCCAGATATTCCAAATCCCCAAAGACCTTATTGGTTGATGAGTACAAGATGCCGCATTCAGGACAATGCTCTCGCACGGCCTCAAGCACATTAAGGGTACCCAGTGCATTGATTTCAAAATCGAGACGGGGATTAGCAATTGAAGTAGTCATGGCCACCTGGCCAGCAAGATGAAAAATAATATTCGGACGAAACTCCTTGACCAGTCGGGCAACAGCAAAAGGGTCTCGGATATCGCCATACTGAAAAAGAAATTCTCCTTGGGAACGGAGCCAGGCAAGATTCTGTTCGGCACCGAAGCGTGAAAGATTATCGAAAACGGCAAGCTCTTCACCACGTGTCAGCACTTCAGCCGCAAGATTACTTCCTAAAAATCCGCATCCACCTGTAATGAGATATTTCATGATATTCCTACAATGATTTCAAAATACCCGTGCTTAAGGGAACTTGAGGTTTCCACCCGCAGTTTTGAAGCGCCTGGATATCCGCTTGAGAAAACATGATCTCATGCTCCCGATATTTTCTGGCACCGAAAAGCAATTCCGTTCCCGCACCAGAAACGTTCTTGGCTGTCTCCACAAATTCACGAATGGAAACGGCCTCCCCGCTTCCTATCTCATATTCGGAAAACCCGGCCTTTTCGCACTGCGTCTCCAGCAGCACCACGTATGCCTCCACCACATCATCGATATAAATAAAATCCCGTTTCTGCGCCCCAGGAGTCAGCTCGATCTGCGGCGCGTTATTTTTCAAGCGCTCAAAGATGAAGGTCGTAAACTTGGAAGGATCATCACCAGGGCCATACATATGCTCCAATTTGAGATTCACAAAGTCGATCCTATCCTGCTTGGCAAACACCCGACCCCAGTCCTCGAACTGACTTTTGGAAAGGGCATAATGGTTCAGATAGGGATAGAGGATAGAGGCTGTATTAAAAAAAGTGGCTGTATTAAAAAAAGTGGCTGTTTCAAGAAGTTTAAGTGGAAAGCCGAGGTTGGCGTCCATAACTTGGCAAGCAGACTCGCCGTGTCGTCCGTAACAGGTGGCGGTATGGACCACGGCATCGAACGCTGCATTTTGTTCGAAGACCAACTCCAACGGGCTGATATCAATATCGAAAGTCTTGATCTGGGGGAGCAAGTCAAGAATCCGATGAGTATTGGAGAAACTCCGTTTGATAATGATGACGCCCCAGTTTTTTTTCAAAAAAGCCCGAAGGAGATGGCTGCCCAAAAAACCAGTAGCGCCAGTCAGCAGAATTTTCTTCCGAGGCTGAGCTTGCATGACGCGCTATTTCTCCGGACGCACAAAACTTCTGAAAGTGTCGAGCATGTACTGCACTACCTCCTGACCCATCCCCGGATACACTCCAATCCAAAAACCATCATTCATGATTTTGTCCGTAACCGACAATTCTCCAATAATTTTGTAATCCCGTCCCGACACAAGCCCCGTAAAGCACGGATGGCGTGTAATATTCCCCGCGAACAGATTTCTGGTCTGGATGTTGGCCGCTTCCAGATGCCTCACCAGCTGATTACGCGTAAATGCAACGCCATCCCGCAACGTCAGAAAAAAACCAAACCAACTGGGATCGCTACCTGACGTTGCCTGCGGAAGATGAAAGATATGCCGCAGATCTTCCAATCCGTCGCGCACGAGTCGAAAATTTTCCCGTCTTTTGGCAGAAAACATCTCCAGCTTCTCCAGTTGCGCACATCCTATGGCTGCCTGCAGATCCGTGGGTTTCAGGTTGTACCCAAAGTGGCTGTACACGTACTTATGGTCATACCCAAAAGGCAGTGAGCCATACTGCTTGGAAAACCGACATCCGCAAGTATTGTCCACACCACTCTCACACCAGCAATCACGGCCCCAATCGCGCATGGAGAGAATGATTTTCCTAAGTACTTTATCCGCAGTGTAGATGGCCCCGCCTTCACCCATGGTCATGTGGTGCGGCGGGTAAAAACTTGAAGTACCGATATGGCCCCATGTCCCCGTGTATTGCCCAAGGTACCTGGAACCGAGCGCGTCGCAATTGTCTTCGATCAGCCACAGCCCGTGATTGTCACAAAAGGCTTTGACCGCCTGGATATCAAAGGGATTGCCCAATGTATGCGCCAGCATGACGGCCTTGGTCTTGGAGGACAAAGCGGCATCCAACTGACTGACATCGACGTTGCAACTCGCCAAATCCATATCCACAAATACAGGCACAGCGCCGTACTGCACGATGGGCGCAACCGTGGTCGGAAAACAAGCAGCCACAGTGATAATTTCATTGCCTCGCTGAATTGCCCGTTCCTTAAGCAGTGGCGAAGTCAGGGCCATGAACGCCAGCAGATTAGCGGAGGACCCGGAATTGACCAGAAAGACATATGGAATTCCAAGATACTCCGACAACTTCTGTTCGAATTGCCTGGAAAAACGACCATACGTCAGCCAGAACTCCAGGGACGCATCCACCAAATGCCTGAGTTCCGTGTCATCAAACACGCGACCGGCATAATTCACCCTGGTCTGACCCGGCACAAACGGCCGGGATGCACGCGGTGCATGAACCTGCCGGTAATAGCGAGCAACATCCAGCAGGGTGAGTTCCTTCAAGACTTTCTCCAGAAAATCCGGAGGCGCTTGAGCAATGGGCTTTTGCATCAGGCTGCGATTCAACAGAAAAATTTTATCCAGATGAAGATGCGAGGCAAAGGGCAACAAACCATCCGGCACATCGATCACGGCTCCGCCAGCATGGCTTTGCTTGGTGGTGATGAACGCAAAGGTCATGTCGCCGCGCTGGTCCGGCTCGGACAAGGCCAAAGCCGGCCTGGCCTTATTACCGCTCAAATCCGTGAACGGAAAAATGATTTTGAAAATCGTCCCGGTATACTCAGATGTCATTCCACACATCCTCTTCTTCGCCAGCCAACACCTGCCGGACAAATCCAGTCTGAGCTTGCAGGGCGTGTAGCGCGGAAGAGCCCACTGCTGCATCCGGATCGTGAACTAGTGGCAGGATAATGATTTCTACCCGTTCTCCGAACTCTTCCGGTACATCAACCGAAGTGATGCTTTTTCGGTCCACGATCTGTCTTACGGCTTGCATGGGTTTCTCCTGTTCAAACATTCTGGTCTACTGGTTCGATCCACGAGATACCTTTGACCATGGCGTCTCTCAGGTAAAAAGTCAGTTGTTCGTATGTCAGCACCCGGCCCCGTTCATAAAATTCCCGGTACCATTGAACCGTCTGAGAAAAGGCCTGGTCATTGGACCAAGTTCCGCGCCAATTCAAGCGCTGTCTCGATTTGGAGCAGTCTAAGCGTAACAATCCTGCCTCGTGAAGATTGGAACTGTCCGGAGAAATCTCGTACTGAATACGCGGCCATCTTCGTTGCATATGGTGCACGACATCAAGCACGGAAATAGCGTCATGTTCGTTGGGACCGAAATTCCAGCCCTCGGCGAATTCGACGTGCCCTTCGAGTAGTCGTTGCCCCAGTAATAGATACCCACTCAAAGGCTCCAAGACATGCTGCCAGGGGCGAATCGCCTTGGGATTACGGATCAGAAGCTTGTAATCCCCTTGCGCGGCCAGCATGATGTCCGTCACGATACGATCCCTGCCCCAGTCGCCACCGCCGATGACGTTACCGGCTCGAGCGCTGGCTAATAGGGTATGATGCGCTTCTCCATAGTCCTTCGGGTTAAAGAAAGAAGTCCGGTACGCGGAAATCACCAACTCGGCGCATCCCTTGGATGCGCTGTACGGATCATATCCGCCCATAGGATCATTTTCCCTATATCCCCATACCCATTCATGATTCTCGTAACATTTGTCACTTGTGACGAGGACCATGGCCCGCACGGATGGCGTCCTCCGGGACACGTCAAGCACATGCGCCGTTCCCAAAACGTTGACATGCAGGGTTTCAAGGGGCTGATCATAAGACAGCCGAACCAATGGCTGTGCCGCCAAGTGAAAAACAATTTCCGGCTGAAAGGCCGTCCAGGTCTTTTCCAGAGCCGAAAGGTCGCGAATATCACCGATCGTGGTTTGCAATCCCGGCATCGGAGCAATCAGATCGAAATGGTTCGGCTGCGTATCCGGTTCCAAGGAAAACCCATGTACAATCGCGCCCATGGAGGCAAGCCAAGTGCACAGCCAGGAACCCTTGAAGCCGGTATGCCCGGTGACCAGAACACGTGCGCCCCTGTAGATACCCCCGAAACACTTGAAGCGGGAAGCCATGTTTATTCGTCCCACAATTTCCATGGCGCATCTCCACTTTCCCAAAGGGCTTCCAATTTTGTCTTGTCGCGCAGGGTATCCATGGCCAGCCAAAATCCATCATGCTTATACGCGCCTAGCTGGCCCTCCGCGGCAAGTTGCTCCAGTGGTCCCTGCTCCCAGAATGTCCCGTCGTCCTGAATGTAGTCGATGACCTTCGGGTCCAACACAAAAAAACCACCATTGATCCAGCCGCCGTCCCCTTTAGGCTTTTCCTGAAAGCGCTTGATGCGCTCATCTTCGATATCCAGGGCACCATAACGACCCGGTGGCTGAATGGCGGTCATGGTCGCCAACAAACCGTTCTGGACATGAAATGCAATCAACGCTGCAATATCCACATTGGCCACGCCATCGCCATAGGTGAAGCAAAAAGGCTCTGCATCTAGATATCGGGCAACGCGTCTGAGTCGGCCGCCAGTCATGGAGTGCAGGCCAGTATCCACAAGCGTAACGCTCCACGGCTCGCAATGGTTCTGATGTACTTCCATTGTATTCTTGCACATATCAAACGTAACATCAGACATGTGCAAAAAATAATTCGCAAAATACTCCTTAATGATATAACCTTTATACCCACAACAGATAATAAATTTATTAACGCCATAGAATGAATAAATTTTCATTATATGCCAGAGTATTGGTTTTCCACCAATTTCAATCATTGGCTTTGGTTTAAGATGTGTTTCTTCTGAGATACGTGTTCCGAGCCCACCAGCAAGAATGACTGCCTTCATAAATAAATATCCTTGAGTATAAAGATATCGTTTTTTTGCGGAACTC
>RZYP01000205.1 GCA_009930275.1 Negativicutes bacterium | reverse complement strand
ATATTAATACCAATTAAAACAATGTTTAACTCCCAAAATGGCCCTATGATATCGAACATTATCATCAGCTGCATTACAGCATAAAGAACAAGACAACCTAATAGGGACATGATGTCGTTTTTTCTAATTTTATTCATCATTGTCACCTACACTTTCTCACGAATATTTTTGCCTAAAAGACCAGCTGGTTTGTAGAGCAGGATAAGAATAAGGATGGCAAAGGCTGCCGCATCACGGAATGTTGAGGAAAAGAAGCCGCTGACCATTGCCTCAACTACGCCCATAATCAATCCGCCAAGCACAGCTCCCGGAATAATACCTATACCACCAAGAACAGCGGCAACGAAAGCCTTCATACCAGGCATCATGCCCATCAACGGATCAATAGAGTTGTAATAGATACCAACAAGTACGCCTGCTGCTGCTGCCAAAGCAGAACCGAGCGCAAAGGTCATAGAAATGATTCTGTCTATGTCTATACCCATGAGTCTTGCAGCATCAGTGTCAAAAGAAACAGCGCGCATTGCTTTACCAACTTTAGTTTTATTGACAATGTAAGTCAATCCTGCCATCAACACAAGAGCACTGATCAAGATTACGATCTGTTGGCTGTTAACGATAAGACCGCCTATATTATAGACAGATGCCTCAAAAACTGCCGGGAATGTGCGCGGTTGTGGTGTAGCAATCAAAATCATACCGTACTCCAAGAAAAAGGATACGCCGATTGCCGTAATCAAAATTGCGATACGTGGTGCGTTACGCATTGGGCGATAAGCAACACGTTCAATGATAATACCAACGATTGCCGCTGCAACCATGGAAAAAATTAGTGCCGGTAAAAATGAGAGACCCAGCATAGAAGTCGCCACAAAACCGAAATAAGCGCCGACCATGTAAATATCGCCGTGTGCGAAGTTGATAAGTTTGATAATACCGTAAATCATTGTATAACCAAGTGCAATCAGTGCATAAATACTGCCCAGAGATACACCATTAATCAATTGCTGCAAAAATTGCTGCAAAAATGATCCCATTTCCATAAAATATAGCCCCCTGCCTAAAAAATGACTTTAGTGGGTCGTGTAAACCACGACCCACTGAAAAAAATCAAGGATTAATCTTGGTTTTAAAGACCTGCGCTCCATCTTTGTATTCGATGATTACAGCACTCTTAACCGGGTTGTGTTGTGCATTAAATGTTACTTTGCCCGATACACCATTGAAATCTGCTGTTTTTGCCATTGCGTCTTTAATCTTTACAGTATCTGCAGAATTAGCAGACTTGATCGCGTTGACGACAAGCATTGCGGAATCATAAGCGAGAGCTGCGAAAACGTCAGGTTTTTCGTTGTAAGCTTTTTGATAAGCAGCAACAAAATCTTTGTTCAATTTAGAATCATCATCCGGCGAGTAAAGGCTGGAGAAGAAAGTATTGTTCAAAGCTGCTTTACTGGCAATCTCAGGAAGCTTAGCGCTGTCCCAACCATCGCCACCGGCCATCGGTACATTCAAGCCTATTTCGCGAGCTTGTTTAACAATCATACCCACTTCCTGATAATAGCCAGGAATGTAAATCATATCAGGATTGGAAGCTTTGATCTTCGTTAAAGTCGCTTTGAAGTCAGTATCTTTTTGCAGATAAGATTCTTCAGCAGCAATTTTGCCGCCGCCTTTGACGAAGGCCTCTTTAAAGAATTGTGCCAATCCTTTGGCATAGTCAGAAGAGTTATCAATCAGGATGGCAACATTTTTTGCTTTAAGATTATCTTTGGCAAAAGTCGCCATTACTGTTCCCTGGAATGGATCAATAAAGCAGGCGCGGAACATGAAATCCTTTGTCTTCCCGTTTTTATCAACCGTTACGTTCGGATTGGTACCCATTGGTGATATGGCGAGAACCTTAGCACCGGTATTTACTGAAGTTGCCGCAATTGAAGCTGATGAAAGGTTTGGACCAATAACGGCAACAACCTTATCCTGCGCTATCAGCTTTTGCATAGCATTTGTTGCTTCTGCAGCCTCGGATTTGTTGTCGGCAACTACGAGTTCCAATTTCTTGCCGATAACGCCACCCTTTGCATTTACTTCATTAATAGCAAGCTTGATACCGTTCTGGGCCGACTTGCCGAAACTTGCGCTGCCGCCGGTCATTTCGATATTGGCGCCGATCTTAATCGTGTCGCCTGCTGCTTTTTTGTCGCCACCGCAGCCTGTGAGAGCGGTAGCCAGCAACATGCCAACGCATGCTACTGATAAAACCTTAGATATTTTTTTCATTTGTCTTTCCCCTCCAATGTTTTTAATGAAAAAATCTATCATCAATCCCATCCTTTGTGGCATTTGCCACTCTCTCTCTAGCGGTTATGGGACTAATTTCATAATAAAACATAGTGACAATAATAACAAAATAATAAATCCAGCGACGAATCGAAGAAAACTTCAATCCGGCGCTGGATTGAGTGCAATTATATAAGACTAGAGCGTAATTTTTTCCTTAAATGTTTGAACGCCGTCTTTCAATTCAATAATAACAGCCCCGGAAATCGGGTTGTGTTTAGCATCGTAAGTAACTTTGCCTGTTGCAACTTGCAAATCTTTTGTTTTAGCCATTTCAGCCGCAACCTTGGTGCCGTCAGTTGTTCCGGCGCGTTTAATTGCTTCAATAACGATCATAGCGGCATCGTAGCCGTGAATAGCGAAGTTGTCAGGTTCTGCGTTGAACATTGCTTTGTAATTCTTGATGAATTTCTGAACGCTTGGTTCCTTGTCTTGTGCAGAGTAAGCACTGCAGAAGTAAGTGCCGTTAAGAGCTGCCGGTCCGGCGATTTCAGCAAGTTTCGGAGAATCCCAGCCATCAGAACCAAGCATAGGACAATTCAAACCAATTTCACGAGCCTGTTTAATAATTTTAGCTACTTCCTCATAGTAAGCAGGAACATAGATAGCTTCCGGGTTATTTGCTTTAATTTTAGTCAAGGCTGCTTTAAAGTCAACATCTTTAGCCAGGAAT
>RZYP01000041.1 GCA_009930275.1 Negativicutes bacterium | reverse complement strand
TGGAAAACTGTTGTTTCCTTTGTTGCGATTATTGTTGCGGTAATTTTTTCAATTGGCATCGGACTATTTTTTGGCATCTATCCAGCCAGAAAAGCCGCGCTTTTAGATCCTATCGATGCTTTGCGCTATGAATAAAGGACAGACATCTTTCCGGGAAATCTGGCGGGCATGGTGCGACTACTGCAAAAAACCGAAAACCATTTTCGACTTGAAGGACCGCGCCATAGGCATTGTCATTCTCATTATACTGATTATACTGTTGCAGGCAGTTGTGCAAGCACTGCTTAATTGGTATAATTAGTAGCAAGACATTGAGAGTGGGTGATGAAAATCGCCGTGAACCGCAAAAAGTTGGGTATCATGGGAGGATCTTTCGATCCTATACATAAAGGGCACCTTGAAACTGCAGAGTTTGTTTATCAGCAATTGGGACTGGAGAAAATTATTTTTATCCCCGCCTATATTGCTCCGCATAAAATCGGCATGGAATATGCCCCGGCTGAGCACCGCTATCAGATGACGCTGCTAGCCACGCAGGGCAACAATCATTTTGCTGTATCTGACATAGAGTTGAATCGTAAAGGTGTCTCCTATAGTTATGATACGGTTGCCGCCTTACATGAACAGTATGGTAACGAGTATGATTTATATTTCATTATAGGTGCGGATTCAGTAGCAGCCCTTGATACTTGGACCAAGGTTCGGGAAATTATGGAACTGTGTACTTTTGTAGCTGCCACCAGACCGGGTTTTGCTCCGTTGGTTGATAAAGTTATTGAGTATTTTGGTGAATTGGGTAGAACAAGGATAAAGTGGCTAAATACACCGGAAATGGATATTTCTTCTACTGATATCAGACAGCGCGTTCAGGAAAACTGTTCAATCAGGGGCCTGGTGCCGTCAGCTGTGGAAGAATACATACATCAAAAAGGCCTCTACCGCCCGTAGCAGGTCTTGTTTGGTTTTTTGCAAATAAGAGGAGGATATATTAATGTTAACAATCAAGGAAATGGAGACGCTGCTTGAAAAAGCATTGCCGCGTAAGCGCTTTGAACATTCCGTTGCAGTTTATGAAACAGCCCTTGAACTTGCTAAAATTCATAACGCAAATATGGAAAAAGTCGCAGTAGCTTCTCTTTTACATGATTGTGGACGTGAAATACCAACAAGGAATAATTTGATGCAGGCTGCAGCTCTGAATATAGAAATTGACGCAGTAGAACAAAATCAGCCGATATTGCTGCACGCCAAGATTGGCGTCTGTTTAGCGCAAAACAAGTATGGTGTTACCGACAAAGAAACCCTTGACGCAATTTTGTATCACACGACAGGGGCGCCGGGCATGTCCAAAACTGCCATGATTGTGTATCTTGCAGATTTGTTGGAACCAAAACGAGGCTTCTTCGGTATTGAAGAAATGCGTCAGTTAGTTAAAGTTGATTTGGAAAAAACTATGATGAAGGCCTATGCCTTGACTATTAAGTATTTGCTTGAGCATGACCTGCTGATTCATCCGAATTGTATTTATGGCCGCAATGAATTAGCTATTAAATTTAAGAAAAAGAACCCGACCTAGTTAGGAGATAGATTATGGATGAACAAGAAAACGAACGACGTGTCGTCATTGGAAGGAAGCTGCGTGTTGGTCGTTTAAGCGCGTTCGTGATATTGTTTTTAGGGGCACTGGTGGGATGTTTTTTTCTGGGAGAATGGCTTTATGGAATTTTTTCTCCACCAAAGGTTCCTATTGTTGCTGCTGATGAGGACATGACGTCCGACGAAACCTTGAATAAGCGGCTGAATGTGCTTATCCTTGGTATTGACGACGGTGACAATGAATTCAAAGATGCCCCCAAGCGTACGGATGTTATGCTTTTAGCAAGTTTTGACCCTGTTAAAAACGATGTTGCAATATTGTCCTTGCCGCGAGACACCAGGGTGAAAATTCCCGGTAATCAAGGCCTGGATAAAATAAATCACGCTTACGCCTATGGCGGAGTGCCTTTAGCTAAAAAAACCGTAGCCAATCTTCTGATGGTCCCGATACATCATTATGTCCTTCTCAACTGGCAGGGCTTTATAGATGTTATTGATATCATAGGCGGCATCGACTATTATGTTGAGAATGATATGGATTATGAAGATCCTTATGCGGATTTGTCAATCCATATAGAACATGGTTTCCAGCATATGGACGGTAAAAAAGCCGGTGAATATATCCGTTTCCGCAATGATGAGATGGGCGACATCGGGCGTGTACAAAGGCAGCAAAGATTTCTGAAGGCTTTGGCCTCAGAAATGTTCAGTATTGGCAATGTGGTAAAAGTACCAACTCTTATCAATTCCGTAGAGAAACACTTGCAAACTGATATGGACTTTTTGACTATGGTCAAAGCTGCTAACAGCTTTAAAGTTTTTGGCGGAGAAAAAGTAAGGGCACAAATGCTTTATGGTGACTTTCAGACTATTGATGGCGTAAGTTATTGGGTTACATCTCAAGATAAAACCGAACAAACTCTGAAGGAACTGAATATACCATTTAAAAAGACAAAAAAGTAGAAACGGGAGGCGATATTTCGATGACAAAAACAGGTAAAGATTTAGCACAAAAAATAGCAAAGTTGGCAAGTGACAAGAAAGCGGAGGATATTTTGCTGCTTAGCATGGAAGGCATTTCCCCGGTTACAGATTATTTCATTATTTGCAGTGCCGGAAATAGCACGCTTGTTAAGGCAATAGCAGACAACATAGAAGATAAAATGGCAGAAGAAGGTGTTTTGCCCTTGCACAAGGAGGGCTATGCCGAAGGCCGTTGGATTCTGATGGATTACGGCGACTGTGTCGCGCACATTTTCCTTGATGAAGAACGCGATTTCTACAACTTGGAACAATTGTGGGCGGATGCTCCTTCTGAAGCCTTTGTGGAGAAGTAAGAAAATGGAAGAAACTAAAAAAGTAGAAGTAAAGACAGTAGGGGTACATAGACCTGGTGACGTCTCCGAGCTGAAAGTTGTTCGCGAAAGCGAAATGGGCGCTTTTCTCGATGCAGGCACCGGCAATACTTCCGATGATATTCTTCTGCATAAACAACAACAAGATACACCTGTCAAAGTCGGTGACGTGGTCAAGGTCTATTTATACCTGGATCCACATGGGCGTCTGACTGCCAGCCGCAAGCTCCCCAAAATGCGTGAAGGACAGGTGGGCTATGTCAAAGTGCTCAGCGTAACACGCGATGGCGGTTTTGTCGATATAGGGGCGGAGCGTGGCGTTTTTCTTCCCTATAGCGAGATGCGCGGCCATGTGTCACCGGGACAGCTGGTGTGGGTAAAGCTTTATCGGGACAAGACAGGACGTCAGGCTGTTACTATGCGCGTTGAAGAGGATATGGTCAAAGCCTCAAAGCCTGCTATTGGTGTAAAAGTCGGTGATGAAGTGACAGGCATAGTCTATAACATTCTGCCGGAAGGGTTCTTCTTACTTACGACTGAGCGTTTTATAGCGTTCATTCATCGTAGCGAAGTGCCGGGAGGTCGCCTTGATTTTGGTCAGAAGGTTACAGGCCGTATAGCCTTTATCCGCGAGGACGGCAGGATAAATATGTCCTTACGCCCGCAAAAAGAAGAAGCCAGAGTTTTGGATGCAGACCTTATTCTTTCCCTTTTGCAGAAAAGAAAAGGGAGTATGCCTTATGGCGATGATACCCCCGCGGAAGTAATCAAAGACGTCTTTGGCATTAGCAAGTCAGCTTTTAAGAGGGCAATGGGCAAGTTAATGAAAGACGGTAAGATTAAGCAGGAAAATGGCTGGACAACACTTATTGAAGAGTAATGTATTGACAAAAAAAACAAAAATATTTATAATACCTATTGTAAGTCTAATGGGGGCATAGCTCAGCTGGGAGAGCGCTTGAATGGCATTCAAGAGGTCAGCGGTTCGATCCCGCTTGTCTCCACCAAGTAAATGTGCGGTTATCAGAGAAATCTGGTGACCGCTTTTTTATGTTAGGATATATGTAAGGGAATAGGACCCTTACTTGTGTACTGTATACTTACTTGCCCAACAATATAGTGTGAATAATGTTACATTTTTGCTGATTGCCATCCAAGAAGTGCATGTTATAATTAATACTTATAGAAGCTTTTTTATTTATTTTATCTGGGGGGAATTTGCTTTATGAATATTTCAAAACGCGTACAAGCTTTAACAACTTCGCCAATTAGAAAACTTGCACCTTATGCGGTGGCTGCTAAAGCAAAAGGGAAAAAAGTATACCATTTAAACATTGGGCAGCCTGACATTGAAACACCAGCTCAGTTCATGGACAGCATACGCAGCTTTGATGAGAAAGTTGTTGCGTATGGCAATTCTCAGGGAGAAACTTTTCTTCTGGAAGCAATAAAGAAATACTATGAAGAGTGGGGTATGAAATATAATACCTCAAATATCTATATTACAAATGGTGGTTCGGAAGCTCTCCTTTTTGCGGTAATGACGCTTTGCGATCCAGAAGATGAATTAATGGTTTTTGAACCGTATTATGCTAACTACAACAGCTTCGCCAGGACTTTTAATGTGAAGATTAATGCCGTTCCTACAAGTGCGGAAGCAGGCTATCATTTGCCGAGCGAAGAGGAAATTGAGAAACATATTACACCTAAAACAAAGGCAATCCTTATATCAAATCCGGGAAATCCGACAGGTGTCGTCTATACGGAAGAAGAAATGCAGTTACTTGCTCGTCTTGTTCTTAAACATGACATGGCTCTTATTGCCGATGAAGTGTATCGCGAGTTTGTTTATGACGGCGAGTACAAGAGTTTTGGGCAAATGCCGGAGCTGGACCAGAATCTCATGATTGTAGATTCCGTTTCCAAACGTTACAGCGCCTGTGGCGCGCGTATCGGCTGTCTGTTAAGTAAAAATGAAGAATTTTGCAAACAAATTATGAAATGCTGCCAATCCCGGCTATGCAGTCCTGCTTTGGAACAAATCGGCGCCGCGGCCTTGTATACTACGCCAAAATCTTATTTGGAAGAAGTAAACCAGGAATACAAAAAACGTCGTGATACCATTGCCGGAGCTTTGGCAAAAATCCCGGGACTTATTTCCTCTAATCCCAAGGGAGCTTTTTACGTTATGGTAAAAATGCCCGTTGATGATGCTGAAAAGTTCGCTATCTGGATGTTGGAAAACTTTGAGGTAGACGGTGAAACCGTTATGTTTGCTCCGGGGAATGGTTTCTATGACACGGAAGGCTTTGGCATAAATGAAGCGCGTTTGGCTTATGTTTTAAAAAGCGAGGATTTGGAAAAAGCGATTTCTATTCTTGCTGCCGGACTAAAAGCTTATCCTGGAAAAACAAACTAAGAAGAGTAGTTACTTGGATTGCGATAAATCAATCCAGGACAACTTGCTTTACAAATTGAATTAGTTAGAGAGCTGGAAAGGGGTAAAAACCTTTCCGGCTCTCTTTGTATGGAATATTGTGATATAATGTAGCTACCTTAAGAAACGGGGTGATTGCATGCTGGACAAGAGCAAATTGAGAAAGTGCAAGTATCATCGGGTAGCACATCTGGAAAAAACCGATTTTTCAACGGCGTTAAAGGACTTTGATGGTTTCGTCGAGATGGATGATTATGATAAGCTCTACGATGAAAACTACAATCCAGTACCCGTCCCCGAGTTTGCACTAGACCATCAATATCGCGACATTTTTGATAGAGAAAAATTTCATCAGAACAAAGAAATTATAGCTGAATTATACGAAACAACACGTCAAAAGCAGGGCAGCGAAGGATTTAAAAAAGCCCAAGAAATTTTCAGGCGGGAAATTGGCTGTTATTCAATTGATGAGGGGAAACTTTTTTTGGCTCTTCCCTATCAAGCTGACGAGATCAGGATACTAAGGTCAATTGTAAAAAAAATAAAGGATTAGATTAAAGACAGCAAGCACTTGCCTAAAGGGTGAGTGCTTTTTATTCTTTTCTTTGCAAGGCGGATCAAGAGGGCACGAAGGCTTAGGCCTTCGTAAATATTTTGAAAAATTATGAATAAAAAGATATTTTAAAATTTTCTTGCAAAAGCTAAAAAGGTGTGTTATACTTAACAAGTTGGAAGAAGGTCGACTTGCAGAAAGCGCTTTGACATTTGTTGCAGCGTGATTTGCATATAGTTCTTTTTTCGAACTTTTTTATTTTTAGGAGGCCAAGATATATGACTGGCAAAGTTAAATGGTTTAATGCAGAAAAAGGTTATGGTTTTATTGAGAGCGATAATGGTGGCGATGTATTCGTACACTTCTCCGCAATCCAATCTGAAGGTTTCAAAACCCTCGAAGAAGGTCAACCTGTTGAATTCGACGTTACCCAAGGTAACCGTGGCGATCAAGCTGCAAACGTAGTTCGTCTGTAAGATATAGCGGCGAAAACGAGTAATTGTTGAAATGTTGATAGGGTGGTAGAAAGACAGATACCACGGGGCTTCAAGAGCAAGTTGTTTCATAATATATGGCACCTTATTGCAAACGATAATGTAGGTTTTTACTTCTATGAAAATTCCCTGTTGGGAATTTTTAACAGCAAACAAAGAAAAAGTCCGCCAATAGGCGGGCTTTTTTTGTTGCCAAAAATGTAAAATAAAGAAAATCCGGTGAAGTATGCTATAATATTTTGTAACATAAATAATTTTGCGTATTTTGGGAGGGGATTTATCATGGGATTAAACGAAACACCTTCTTCACATCGTGTTCATATAGGTTTTTTTGGCAAAAGGAATGCTGGTAAATCCAGTATTGTCAATGCGGTTACGGGCCAGGATCTGGCGATAGTTTCTGCTATTAAGGGAACAACGACTGATCCGGTTTATAAGGCTATGGAGTTGCTTCCTCTCGGACCTGTCATGATTATCGACACCCCCGGCTATGACGATGAAGGAGCTCTTGGCGAGTTAAGAGTAAAAAAGACCAGGCAGGTTCTCAATAAGACAGATGTAGCGGTTTTGATTATTGACGCCGTCGAAGGCAAGACTGAGCAAGATGAAGACCTGATACAATTATTTGCAGCTAAAAAAATAAATTATCTTGTGGTCTATAATAAAAGCGATTTACTCAAAGAAACGAAACCCGCAAAGGAAAATGAAATCTATGTCAGCGCCCAAACTGGTCACAATATACAGTTGCTGAAGGAGAAGATTGCAGCTTTGGCGGTAACTGAGGAAAACAAATTGAAAATAGTCGGTGATATCCTGCACCCTGGTGATTTCGCTGTTTTAGTAATCCCGATTGACAAGGCGGCACCTAAAGGCCGACTTATTTTGCCGCAGCAACAGACTATTCGCGATATTTTAGAAGCTGATGCAACTGCGATAGTTGTGAAAGAGTTTGAATTGCGGGAAACATTGGCAACCCTGGGCAAAAAACCAAGAATAGTTATTACGGATAGTCAGGTTTTTGCCAAGGTTGCCGCGGATACACCTAAGGATATTTTTCTTACTTCCTTCTCGATTCTCTTTGCCCGATTCAAGGGAAGTCTGGAAACTACGGTAAAAGGTGTTAAAGTGCTTGACCGGCTTGAAGATGGAGATACAATTCTTATCGCCGAAGGCTGCACTCATCACAGACAGTGTGATGATATTGGTACGGTCAAACTGCCGCGTTGGATCAAGGATTACACGAAAAAAGATATTAAACTTGAGTTTACCTCCGGAACGGAGTTCCCTGAAGATCTTTCGCCCTATAAGCTGGTTGTTCATTGCGGCGGCTGTATGTTAAACGAACGGGAAATGAAATATAGACAAAAATGCGCGGAAGATCAAAATATACCAATTACTAACTACGGTATCTTGATTTCCCATATGCAGGGAATTTTGAAAAGAAGCATCAGCATGTTTCCCAATATACTTATAGAACTTGAGGAATAGAAAATGCGCATCGAAAAAGATAAGCTAGGGGAAGTTCAATTGGAGCCAGAAGCTCTATATGGCATTCAGACTGCCCGTGCTGCCAAAAACTTTGATTTGAAATACAAAAAAACGGAAATAAGTCTGATAAGAGCGATTGTTTTGGTGAAAAAGGCGGCTGCGCTTACCTATATTAAACTTGGCACGGGTAAAAAAGAAGTATATCCTGCAATCGTCAGAGCTTGCGATTACATCCTTGCCGGAGCAGCGGACGAAGCCTTTATTACTGATGCCTTGCAGGGAGGCGCAGGTACTTCGACCAATATGAATGTTAATGAAGTGATAGCCAATCTGGCGCTAAAAGAGCTTAAGTATCCCTGCGACAGGTACGATGTCATCCATCCGCTTGACGATGTTAATCGCGGCCAGTCGACCAATGATGTTTATCCTACGGCCCTCAGAATAGCAGCAATCCAGATGTTGCGCGTGCTTAGCGAAAACTGCGCGCAGCTGCAGCAGGAATTGCAGCTCAAAGAAAATGCTTTTGACGAAATCAAAAAACTCGGCCGGACAGAAATGATGGACGCTGTTCCTATAACTTTGGGACAGGAGTTTGGCGCTTATGCCCAAGCAATTGCTCGCGACCGCTGGCGCCTCTACAAGGTTGAGGAAAGATTGCGGCAGGTTAATATCGGAGGAACTGCCGTCGGCAGCGGAGACAATGCCGAGAGGAAGTATCGGTATAAAGTAATCGAAGAGTTGCGGGATTTAACAGGTATAGGTTTGGCTGCCGCGGAGTATCCAATGGACATAACGCAAAATAATGACGTTTTTGTCGAGGTTTCCGGGTTATTAAAGGCCCTCGCGGTCAATCTGCTTAAAATTGCCAATGACCTGCGCTTGATGAATTCCGGACCGAAAGGTGGCTTGGGTGAAATTTCGCTTGAGCCTTTACAAATTGGCAGCACCATCATGCCAGGCAAAGTCAACCCCGTTATACCGGAAATGGTGATGCAGACAGCCATGAAAGTCATAGCCAACGATACGGCAATAACTATGGCAGCGGCCCATGGCGAGTTTGAACTCAATGCCTTTATGCCGCTGATTGCAGACTCTTTAATTGAGAACCTTGAACTTCTAACGGCGGCGACAGAATTGTTCCGCACAAAATGTATTAGCAGTTTGCAGCCTAATATTGAAAGATGCCGTGAGCTTTTAGATTTATCGTATGCTTTTGCCACTGCTTTCGCTCCCGCTCTTGGTTATGACAAGGTAAGCGCGATTATCGAAGAATCCGCCGGGAACACCGATATAGCAAAAAAACTTTTGAAAGTTTAGATTTCGCAAGGGTTTGGCAATAAAATGAAACTACATAATGAAGTGCGAGACGTGCGGTACCCTCAAAGGGGCACGTTTCCAAGATAAATTATTGTAATTTTCAGATAAACTAATTGCTATTATTAATTACTCATATTACAATTTAAATAGGATATATCATAGATCAGGCAATAATCACGAGATCCCAAAATAGGGGGGTGCAGATATGAAGATATCAAGGATAGCTGCTGTATTTATCGGAATGACGCTTCTTATTTTGAATTTAAACGCTGATGCGAAAGAAGCCAAATTCAAATATGATGAAGTTGGTTACTACAATAGTGATGGCCTGACCAAAGTTAAAATAGATGGCAAGTGGGGCTTTATCGACAAAAACGGCCGGGAGGTCGTTGCGCCTGTCTATGAGGAGGTCGGGGACTACGGATTTTTTGATGATGTGGCAACGATAAAGCGTGATGGCAAGATGGGTTATATCAATGCCGACGGTAAAGAAATTGTTGCGCCGATATATGATTTGACTACGGACTTTTTTGGAGAAAAGCTTGGCAAAGTTATGGTGGATGACAAATGGGGTTTTGTTGATGAAAAAGGAAAAGAAGTAGTTTCTTTGGTTTATGATGATGTCCAGTTTTTTAGGGGAGATTTTACCCAAGCGAAGAAAAACGGTAAGTGGGGTTTCATTGATAAAACCGGTCAGGAAATTGGCGGTTTTATCTATGATGAGATTTATCCCTGGGGCTTTAAAGAAGGCCTGACTGCCGTAAAGCGTGATGGCAATTGGGGATTTATTGACAAGGAAGGGAAGGAAGTTATTTTACCTAAATACGATGCCGTTTCCCAGTGGTTGTTCGTTGATGGTCTGGTGGCAGTATCTCGAGACGGCAGATGGGGCTTTCTGGATAAAACCGGGCGGGAAGTGATCGAGCCCATCTATAAGGGTGTTGGTGTTTTTTTGGGTGAGCTCGCGCCGGTTAAATTATTTAACAAATGGAAATACATCGATAAATCTGGAAAAACGATTATAGACGCCAAGTATGAATCAGCAGACAACTTCTATGAAGGAAAGGCACTTGTATCTGTGGATGGAAAATATGGGCTGATTGACGAAAAAGGTAACATTGTTATTGCAGCAATTTATGAAGAGATTGGTTCTCATGCCTATGATCTTATTCCTGTGAAACAGAATGGGAAATGGGGGTACGTAAATACAATTGGACAAGTAATAGTTCCACCAAAGTATGAGAAGATAAATTATCTGCGTGGGGATCTGATACCGGTGATGGCAGGAGGCAAGTGGGGTTATCTTGACGCAACAGGCAGAGAAATTACGCCCCTGAAATATGAGAACCTTTCTATTTGGGGATTTATGGAAGGACTGGCCGCGGTAAAGGAAGATGGCAAGTGGGGCTTTATCGGCAAAGATGGCAGAGAGGTAGTTATGCCGAAATACGAGGAAATAGGCTTAAGTTGGGGCAGCGATCGCATGGCGGTCAAACGAAATGGTAAATGGGGTTACATTGATCCTTGCGGGCAAGAGATAATCGCTCTACAATATGATGAGGCACAAGGCTTTTCATGGAGTAATGGACTCGCGGGCGTTGCGCGCAAAGGTCGTTGGGGTTATATAAGAACGGACGGCTTTGTGGAACCATGGAGCCTGAAAGAATAACAGGCGGGAAAGGTGGTATAGATGATGAGACAAAAAAGAATCATATTAACGGTTATGCTTTTGTTGTTGATGTTTACGAATACCGCTTTGGCTACTAATTGGGTGTATTACAGTGGCAATAACGAAACCAGAAGCTATATTGATGCGGATACGGTATACAGAAGCGGCAATACATTGTATTTCTGGGAGCTAATTATGTACGATAAAGATTATGACATATATTTTGCCGGGGACAGATCGACGATAAAATATGAAGTAAAACTGACCAGTCCAAGAACGATGAGAGAACTGGAATTCCATGACTATGATGCTAACAATAAAGAGTATTATTACGAATTAACACCCAGCAAGTGGTGGACTGTCAACAAAGGTGACTTCTTTGATGGTATGATAAATCTGGCCCAAAGGTATGAAAAATATTGAGATGATAGTTAATATGCGTTGTTTTGAGCCCTGCTTTTGAATAAAAGCAGGGCTTTCTTGACTTATCAGGTGCAAGATAGGCGTTGACACTTATTTGCTGCGGTGGTAATATTAGCAAGTAAACTTAATATTTAAAGCCATCAGGTGCAATAAATGCTTAATAGACAAATCGGTTCAAAGCCGATGCGGTCCCGCCGCTGTAAAGAGGAGCGAACTTCACTGAGCCACTGAGTCATAACTTGGGAAGGCGAAGCAAGCAATGATCCTAAGCCAGAAGAACTGCCTGAGTGGTGTATTTTGCTTGACCTGCGAGCGATGGGAAAGTATTTAGAGGCATAAGTGTCTCTTTATTCTGTTGTAAACCTTCCTTGATGCAGGGAAGGTTTTTTTGTTTTGCCAAAAAGACCGCACATGTTTAAAACCTTTTTTGATAGGATGGGATTATTAATAATGAGATTGAGAAAAATAGTTTTAGGTATTATTGCGAATGGAATTGTATTCGCTGAATTGGCCACAGGTTTCGCGGCTGAGAGCGAATCACCTTCTTTTACGCTGGAGCAAATGGTTGTAACCGCCCAGCGTTACGAAAAAAACATTCTGGATGTACCTGCTTCTACTGAGGTAATTACCCAAGAACAATTGCAGAACGCCGAAACCGCAAATCTGCAGGAAGCACTGGCGGCAGTCACAGGAGTAACTGTATTTGCGTCCAGCCCTGGCGGCAATGCCATTAATCCTGCCAGCAATTCCGAAATAGTTATACGTGGTGTAACAAGCGGAACTTTGGTGTTAGTTAACGGTGTGCCGTTAAACCTGAACAATCGTTATAATTTGAATGACATACCTGTGACTGATGTGGAACGCATAGAAGTTATCAAATCAGGAGGTTCGGTCCTCTATGGCAGTGAGGCAACCGGCGGTATTATTAACATAATTACCAAAAAAGAACGTCAAAATTACATGAAGACCGGCTACGGCAATTTTGGTCAGCAGAAACAGGAAATAAGCCTGCAGGAAGGCAAACTTGGCTTTGGCTATAGCTATGACAAATGGGGAAATGTCGATATGACATCTCTTTATGATGGCAGCAAATATAACGATACTAAAGGCTCTGAAAAGAACAATTTTTCAACTAATTACAGGTTTAATGACAAATTGAATTTGCTTTATACGCATAATGAGGCTAATTCAGCTACGCAATACAGACAATTCACAGCGACCACTGATAAGGCACTCAA
This sequence comes from Negativicutes bacterium, assembly GCA_009930275.1. The sequence goes on along the minus strand of RZYP01000041.1, from coordinate 1,574 downwards.
TGATAGAAAATATGAAACCAAGAAGGATTATCTGCAGTTGCAGTACGGCGACGATCATGTCAAAGGTACTGCTTATTATAACGCCGGACAGATTAATTACACTAATTACGATGTGGTGAAATCAACATTTGCGTATAACCTGGAAAAAAATAGAACCTATGGTCTGGATGTTCAAAAAATCTGGGATGTGGTCAATGGCAAAGTTTTGCTTGGTGGTTCTTATCAGCATGAATATTATTTGCCAAATGATTATGACTCTTTATCCACTAAATATGACCGCAATAATTATGCGATTTATGGCCAATATGAAAAACAAATTGATGATAAAAACACTTTCATCGTCGGTGCCAGGGAAACTTGGACAGGCAGTACTACTGGCGGCAAGAACTATGATAACCTCAGTGGGGCCGGTCAATTTGTGCATAAGTTGAATAAGGATGAACGTCTTTATGCAAGTGTAACGCAATCCTTCAAAATGCCGACCTTTAAACAAATTTATGCGCGTGATGACGGCAAATACGAAGGCAATCCCAATGTAAGGCCGGAAACAGGTATTCATTATGAGGCCGGTTGGAAGAAGAACAACGGTGATCACCAGTGGAAGGCGGCTCTGTTTCACTACGACATTGAAGATAATATTACTTCTCGTTATAACAAAACTAGTTCAACCTATTATTATGATAATGAAGATTTTAAAAATACAGGTGTTGAGCTCTCTTGCGCTATTGCCGACGGCAATAACTGGAATTACCAATACGGCGTTACTTATCAAAATCCATTGGTCAAACAGTACGATACTAAATACGGTACTGCGGCTTCGGATGAATGGCTGCGCAAATATGGTCGTCTGCAGCTTAATGGCAGCGTAGCATATACCAAGGATAAATGGCGTGCCAGCCTGACGGCAACTTATCTTGCTGACCGCTATATGCTTTCCAGTACCAGCAACGAAGAAAGCAAGCCTTATCTGCTGACAACTCTTTCTCTGAATTACAAGATGGATGAAAGGCAAGAGCTGAATCTTTCTGTCGATAACCTTTTGGATCGTGATGATAACATTGGTCATACAGGAACATACTACTATTCGACACCGGCAAATTTCTTGCTTAGTTATAAATTGAATTTCTAATCAGGCTTTTTTTGGCAAATTTTGTTATTGAAAACTTAATATCGGTGAAACGGGTGTTAGTACTTAATAGAGAAAGCAGTGAAAATCTGCTACGGTCCCGCCACTGTAATGCGGAGCGCGTCCTAAAATGACCACTGAAGTAATCTTCGGGAAGGTAGGATAGCAATGAGGCTGAGTCAGGAGAACTGCCCGTTTAACAATCACTGTTGATCCACGTGTGATGGAGAAGAGATTATTTTTTCGTTTGTACTGCGTATCGTTATGTTACGCTTGTTTAGTTTGTATTTTCCACCCACGTTGCCTCATAAAGGTGGGTGGATTTTTTAATTTGCTCGCCAAAATTATGTAAAGACTAACTATTAAAAGTCAAGTTCCAAATGAGGATGAATGGAAAAACCGGATGGTTCATAAAGGGTATAGCAAAGCAGACGTCTTTAAGACGCCG
>RZYP01000204.1 GCA_009930275.1 Negativicutes bacterium | reverse complement strand
AGTGTTATGAAATAATCTTTTCTGACAGCACTTGAAGGTAGATTGTATTGTTTAGCTGCTAATTCAATAAGCTCTTCAAAAATCTCTACATTATTGTGTAAATTCATATAAGTCCTCCATTCTAATCGATTTATAATTCGATATCTCATTTAGATATTTCCCAACCGAATGGCTGACTTTATAGTAATCTAAGACATTCTTCAGAGACGCAAGAGTACTCTTTTTATAACCAATGGTTTTAACGAGCTTTTCAATGGTTTTCTCGCTATATAATTCTATTGCATCTTCGATAAAACGAATGGCGTTCTTTCTGTTGAGTTCTTCAATACTATGAATATTTTCAAGAAAATCAAGCAATTCAACCATTTTAATCGAAGAAGGGTCAAATCTTATATTCGCCTTTTTTATTTCCACGTTTATCACTTTCTTTTTTTCTTGTTCGCTTACATTTGAATAAACTTCAGTCACTTTTGAAATCTGAGTTGTCAATTTATACTTATTATACATCCTATAACCAACAACAACTCCACTCCTACCATTAGCCCCGAGGTAATGCTCTAGAATGTGTTTTTCTGAGGAAATCATTTTTCCAAACCTCCCAATTTTAGGCTTACAATAAATACCTTTTGTCAGTCTTTCTAGCTCCCCGTTTTTAGTCATACGAGATATAGTTTTATAGTAAGTTTGCTCAGGAATATTCTCGAACTTACTTGTATAAATTTTTTGCGCATCAATAATTTCTAGTTCAGAATACTTATTGATCTTTTCCTTTATCATTGTTGAGTAACTCATCGCATCTCACCACCTTTCTTAGTCTTATTGTATTCTCATTTGTCTATTTCGTCAAGTTTTTTTGGTTTTAACTTGACATTAATGGTATTAAAACCCTTCTAATAAAACATTTTAAATTTCTTTTTATTCTTAATTACCTAGTCCCATCTTTGTCTCCTCCGTCTTTTAGCTGCTCCAGAATATCCCGCAGCTTTTCTGGAATAGGAAGTCCCAGTCTTGTAGCATTTTCAATGATGCTGATTCCTTCGTTCGAAAGATAGAAGAAAATCACTGCAGTTCTTATAACTCCACCATCTCCAATAATGATTGAGGTGTCAAAATACCATTTTGCCACTTCGGACATTTGCAGTTTTCCGATTTACAAATCTATATTTTCGTTTTTTTGAGGTATTCCATGGATAACTGACCTCAAGCAGGGCTATGCACTTACTATTTCTAAGCCATTACCGGATTGAAGGCAGACTGCCCCCTTGGTGCTGGAAGATGTTTCAGTAGCTTTTTGATGTTGTATGCACCTATTTTAAGCAGAAAGAATGTCTTTGATCTCAGCAATCCTCTGGCGGGAATATTGTCCACGTTATATTTCCGACGGAGCACGGAAGGGATCCCTTCCACTCCGTTTCGCTGTCTGGTCAATGTCTGATATTCCTCAGTCGACAGTCTCTTTGCATATTCCGCCCGGTCTGCCATTTTTGTGGAAACCATGACGATAGCGGTTTTCCGCTGTAGCTTGACTTTGCAGCCTTTGGAATGGGGGCATCTTTCGCAATGTATCTTCTCGAAGATGACTCGGCAGCTTTCGATTTTGTCGTAGTATGTACTTTTAATCGGTTCATGATTCATTGGACAACGAAGAACCCGACGGCCATCCTGAGAGAACTCAAAGTCGGCAATGACAGGATCAGGCTGTCTGCCCAAGAGCGCTGTGGTAATCAGTTCAATTCCTTTCTCCTGGGCCAGGCTGGTGTTTTTCGTGCCGCTGTACGCGCCATCCGCCAGAAGAGTTTCTTTGGACTTCCCATCCTGCTGGTCTATGTACTCTTTGCAAAAAGCGCTATCACTATGGCTGTTTGTCGCATAACTGACATCACTGATTAGCGTGCAGCCTTTTTCACCGACAGTTTCAACAATATTCCCCACATAACCTTTATGGTCTTTTCCGGCTTTACGCCGGTAGGTGGCATCCGGGTCCGAAGGATTCTGAAGGCTGTCAGGACGGATTTCAGCCTTATCTTTTGGTCTTGGCGTACCAGTTCCGTCTTCGGTGGCCTGCTCGCTTAATACACGGATAAGAAGCTGATACTCCTGAAATTTCTGCCATTGATCGTCAGCCATGATCCCACGCAGAGCTGAGGCATCTGCTATGGCTTGATCCAGACGTCCTACGACGTCTTCCGATTTACGATAGTAGATGACTTCATTAAGATCATCCGTATGGAGATAATGCTCCATCTTTGAGGGGATAAGTTCATTCATCCCCAGTTTGTCCAAAAGCCTTACGGCGTTGGCCACAACGGTATATACTATCTCAAGTCGTGACATGCGCTTGGAATTGGAGGCGATCATAAGGCTGTCCATCCGCTTCAGGTTGGAGTTCAGATTAAGGTATTTGGCATAGGTGTCTGACAAAGCCATCATCTCATCTTTCAGAATATCGAACCCGTACTCGATTTCATAATTGTAGAGCCGCTGTCTAAAACGACTGAACGTACGGTCACTGACAGGCTGCTCTGTAAGACTTGTGGTGTGCAGAGCATACTGGAAGCGGATATCACAGCAGATGGAAGACAACAGCTCATCATCAGATAAACCGAGAACTTCCTTGAGCATCAGCGCACCTATGATGACATTGATGGGCGTATTAGGTCTGGAGGCAGAGCAATCGCTGTAAAGAACAGCAAAACGTTCTTCATTGATGGCAGGAAAAACAATTTCAGCAAAACTCTTTGCCCAAGAATTAAGAACAACGCGTTGTGTTCTCGGACTTAAGGAACGAAATCTATCATCCATAGTAATCTGCTGAAAATCATTCGTTTTGAAAGCCATATATCTCTACCTCGCAAATTTATTTACTTCAATTTTACCATCAACCAGCCGCAATGTAACTATGAGGTGAGTTTACTTTTGACACCTCAATCAATCTTGCTAGTATCGAAGCACTTGAATAAGTCATTGTAACCACTTCCCTATCTGCGATTGAATTTTCTTAGTGATATTAAATATTTCAGCATATTCGA
>RZYP01000203.1 GCA_009930275.1 Negativicutes bacterium | reverse complement strand
GCGCTTCTTGATGAAGTCCACTGGTTGATTGCTAATAAAAACCTAAGATTTATTCTTAGCGGGTCGAGTGCACGTAAACTCAGGCGTTCAGGAGCCAATCTGCTGGGAGGAAGGGCTATAAGAACTTATTTGTATCCGTTTGTGAGTGCAGAGATCCCGGATTTTGATCTGTTCAAGGCCTGCAAGAACGGGATGATCCCCCGGCATTATCTTATTGAAAATCCTGAACGGAGGCTGCAGGCATATATAGGGGATTACCTGCAGGAAGAGATCAAAGAAGAAGCACTTGTCAGGAAACTGGGTGTATTTACACGATTTTTAGAGGTGGCTGCTTTTTGTTCCGGTGAGGTCTTGAATTTTTCAAAGATCGCAACCGATTGCGGGGTAAGCTCCGTTACCGTTAAAGAATATTTTTCCATTCTGGAAGAAACATTGATCGGGCATATTGTTCCGGCTTTCCGGCAACAAAAAAAACGCAGGCTGGTTCAGGCTTCAAAGTTTTACTTTTTTGATGTAGGTATCTACAATCATCTGCGTCATCAGCACAAGCCTTTGCCCGGAACGGCAGAATTTGGGAAATCCTTTGAACACTTCATCATTCAAGAACTGAAAGCCTGGTTGGATTATTCAGGAAGCGGGGAAGAACTAGCCTATTGGAAAACGGCTACGGGTCTTGAAGTTGATGCTGTGGTGGGAGATGCACGGATTGCCATAGAAATTAAGGCAACCAGGAATATTTCTTATACAGAAACAAAAGGATTACGCGCCTTTAAAGAAGAACATCCGACTGCGACACTAATAGCTGTCACTCTTAATGAAAGACCACGAAAAGTGGGGCCGGTGGAAGTCTTTCCGGCAATTGATTTTCTGCAAAGGCTCTGGAGCAATAAGTTCTCACCTCTCCAAAAAGAGATTACTGAACAAAATCGATCTTAAATAATTCGCATATATGTAAAATTTGCCTATATTTGTCAACCCTGAGTAAACCATGAAGTGTGAACTAAAAAAAATCGAAGAGCTTAGCGGAAGGAGAACATCTGTTTATTCTGTTTTAATTGATGATAGCGAACTCACGCTTTTTGATATTTTCATTGAAGAAAATAGAGATTCGCATTTAAGTGAAATTAAAGACATGGTTCAACGTTTAAAAATAATAGGAACAAAAACCGGGGCAAGAGAACAATTTTTTAAGTTACACGAAGGGAATCCGGGTGATGGGGTATGTGCATTATTTGATTTACCAGATAAAAATCTGAGACTTTATTGCATTCGATACAATACACAAATAATTATATTGGGTGGTGGTGGAATAAAACTTGTGCGTGCTTTTCAACAAGACAGCAAACTGACTAAAGAAAATTATTTATTACGAGAACTTTCAAAACAGATAACAGAAAGAATAAAAGAAAAGGATATCCGGTTTTCAAAAGATGGAAACGATTTTGAAGGAGACTTCGCATTTAATCTGAATATTAATCAATAACAAAACTGCATAGAACTGCGGCATAAAGGGATTAAGAAATTATGACAAATAAAAAAAGAAAAAGCAGTGTTGGAGAAATATTAGCATCCATAACTCCGAAAGAAGCAAGGCGAATAGAAACCCGTATGCTTATAGCCTCAAAGATTGACAAAGTAATGAAAACCAAAGGTTGGAGAAAAAAAGATCTAATGCATGCAGTGGGAAAAACCAACCCTTCTGAAATTACACGTTGGCTTAGCGGAACGCACAATTTTACAATAGACACTCTGACCGATTTGTGTTTTGTGCTAGACGTTGATTTACTAAATCTGGAAGAAAGGCAAGAACCCGTATACCAAAGATATAATTTAACAGTCAGCGTTAAATCCGAAAAAGCAAACATCTGTTATGCAAACACTATGGCAGACAGCCAATTTTATTTTGAAGAAAAAACTACTTTAAGCAATTAAACAGTACTATCCATGGACAAAAATATAACTTTTGCTGCTACTGGTATCGAACTCTTGGATTACGCTATTACAACGCCTAAACAAGCGATTGCCGCCGGAACTCCTTATAGATTCGATTTAAATATTGAACATCGTTTCAATATAGAACAGAAACGTGTTTTTGTGGTGGTAACGGTTCGTGTTCACGCTGAGGGTATAGAAACAGAGTTGGTATCAGCAAAAGTCAGTTGTATTTATAGTATTGCAAATCTTGAAAATTTTGTTGAAGGGAAAAAGGTGACATTCCCACCCGATTTTATTTTCAAATTAAATTCAATTTCTCTTTCAACTGTCCGGGGTGTTTTGTTTACATTATTTAGAGGAACTTTTCTACATAATGTTATTTTACCTATCCTTGATCAAAAAACATTTATGCATGAAAGCCCTCAACCCACGTTGGGGTCCGTCTGACGTTCTCTGGTTTGGTCGTTTGAGTACCAGGTACAATTAGTAACAGGATCAGTCAATATCACCAATCATGTCATCCAGCAGATCCTCCACGTGTTCCCTGCTTTCATCCATGTCTGCTCTCCATCCGCCCTCAAATTCTTCGTCATCGGATTTATAGATGGTTTCTCCGTCGCGGTTTTCTATGACATAATAATGATTGACATCGTCATCGTCGTATTTTGCCACATAATACAGAATGATCTCGGCCTCGTATTCCGTATCCACCAGTTTCCAGAACTTGCTGTGGTCTTTAACAAGCATTTCGCGGGTGTTGATGCAGCCCATTATTTGCCAGCGGGTATCTCCATACATCAACGGCACATAGACTTTTGCGCCCTTTTCCAGTAATTTTTCAGGATCACGACGGGAAATACGCTGCAGGTATTCGTCGAAGACATCGTGGGCTTGTTTGTTGTACTTGTAATAAGTCACCTTACCGTCGTACTCCAGGAATTCCACATCGCTCACAGGAATGGTTTTCCTCAGGCCGTATGAATTTTCGTATTCAATATTGGCTGAAGAAACATCTATAACGGTGATGTATTCACCTTCCCTGCCGATAATCTTGAGGTAATCAAAGTTGGATTGTGCAGACAATAAGATCGGGGATAGACATAAAAA
>RZYP01000202.1 GCA_009930275.1 Negativicutes bacterium | reverse complement strand
ATCTTGACAAGACGGAATGGGTTATGTTATTATTCCAACAAATGGTTAGCCATAGCTAACCAAAAAAGCGAATGTAGCGCCTACGAAAATATGATGAAGGTGATGTTAATGGGCTTACTAAATGGCTACTTTTTTTGCAGGGCGGGAGACAAGGATGCAGAATAAATTCGAACAGTTCCTGATTGATTTATGTGCACCGACTCTGGCCGGCATCAAGGTAGGCAGCTTATTTCTTTATATTGTGGAAAAAGATGAAAATCTTCATGAAATTATTGGTTATTGGAATTGCAGGCTTAGTGAGAAGGGTATCAGAATTTGTATAGTCAAAGAACGTGACGATGGCGGCCTCGTTTATGTTTTCAGACCTGAAATGCTAAAGCGTCTTCTTTGTTGTCCGGAGATAGCTTGTTTCTTAGACAGCAGGGGTTTCGCAGCTTGTGATAATTCGGAAAAGTGTATTGAACATTTAAAATGTCGATTTTGTAATGAGCCTTCCTTCCCGCATGAGATAGGAGTTTTTCTGGGATATCCTTTAGAAGATGTAAAAGGGTTTATTGAACAGAAAGGAAGAAATTCCAACCTTTGCGGATTGTGGAAAGTATATGGTGAGCCTGAGACAGCAAAAAAAATGTTTGCGCAATACAAGAGGTGCCTCAATATTTACAAGAATCGCTTTGCAAAAGGTTTCAATATTTTTGAACTTACTGTGGCTATATAAGTCAAGCTGTTAATGCGATAAAATAATCATAGAGAAGAAAGGGATGTTAATATGAAAAAAGTTGCCGTAGTGTTTTGGAGTGGTACCGGTAATACTGAAATTATGGCTAAAGAAATTGCCAGCGGCGTGCAGGAAGCAGGTGCGGAAGTCAAGGTTTTTGCCAGTAAAGATTTTACCGTTGATATGGTTGACGGTTATGATAAAATTGCTTTTGGCTGTCCGTCGATGGGCATGGAGCAGTTGGAAGATTACGAATTCGAACCAATGTTTGCAGCAGTTGAAGGAAGTCTGGCTGGCAAAGAAGTGGCTCTTTTCGGTTCTTACGGCTGGGGTGATGGGGCATGGATGCGTGATTGGCACGCTCGCTGCCTTGCGGTCGGTGCAAAAGTTTTTGGCGATGAAGGATTGCTTATTAATGGTACGCCGGATCAGGAGGGTATAAACCATTGCCGTACTTTTGGCAAGTCTTTCGCAATCTAAATGACAGAAAGAACGGCTTTGCTCAACCGGTATAATTAATTTTCCACATAGCTTGCTCATATTGTTAAATGGTCAGAGGGTATCGTACCTTCTGACCATTTTTGCTTCTTCTATTAATAAAGGAATAATTGCAGCAACAGCGAATTAACTAAACTATCATCCCTTGTTATTTGCTTAGGAGGTTTTTATTATGAAAAAAATATTAGTGCTATTTTCAATGCTCATGTTTTGCATGGGTGTTTCTGCTGTATTTGCGGAGGAACCGCCTGCCAAGCTTCAACCGTCTGCGGCAAGCTGGTATCACAATAATGTTATTTTCACGAAAGGGCAGTTGACGGAAGTTGGCAGCGATAGTGTGAGAGTAGAGGGTGATGGCGGCTACAAAGATATTGTGCTTAATGTTTCTCCAGCCACTCAGATAGTGAACGCTGAGGATGGCGAGCAGGTAGCTTTCGCTTCTTTAAAAAAAGGTGAAAACGTGGTAGCTTACTACGGGCCGGGAGTAAGCAAGAGTATGCCGCCGCAGGGGAATGCCTTCGCCTTAGTTGTAGGAAAGCCGACTAGCTGCAGCGCGGGAATCTACATGAAGGCTGGCAGCATTCAACAACAAGATAATGAAAGCATCAAGGTTATGTCATCCAATGGCGACAGAGTGATAACAATCACCAGCGATGTATTTCCGCATCTTAATGTTATCAGGGAAGGTTCGGAGCTGCTGGTCTGGTACGATATGCTGACCATGAGTTTGCCGGGACAGGCGATGGCAACAAAGGCGGTGCTGCTTCCTGCGACGATTAAGGTTCATCTTGGCGCGGGCGTTATAGTAGCGAACGGCAAAGAGCTTGCTTTAGCCAAGGGTGACATTATTGTTAATAAAGGAAAAACTGTTCTGTTGCCGCTGCGGATAATCGTAGAAGCTTTGGGCTACAATATCGTTTGGACGGCAGAGCAAAAGCGAATTGAGCTGAACCAAGACGACGATGTTGTTGCATCCTTCAAAATAGGCAGTAACAGCTATCAAAAAGGACAAGTCTTAATTGGCCTTGACTATTCGCCAGAGCTGGTCAACGGCAAAACGCTGGTACCGGTTGAATTCTTCACGAACGTTTTAAATATGAAGGTGGCTGTCAGCAACAGCCACATATGACGATATAAAAGTATCGCTAATTTGACCTGTGTTGGTGCTATCTTGGGTGGGGGATGTGCGTATGCTGCAAAAACCTTCGTTGTTTTGTTCCTTGCTGCCGTTGCTGTTCATGTTTGGCTTGATTAGTGTTGGCAGTTTGTTCTATAAGATGCCTCTATCATTTTTACTGATTGTTGCAGCTGTTTTTACAGGGCTGCTCGCCAGAGGTTTTGGCTTGTCCTGGGCTCAAATGCTGGAAGGAATTGCAGTTAAGGTGAAGCAGACTTCACAAGGGTTACTGGTAGTCCTTTGTGTGGGCGGGCTCATTTCTTCCTGGATGATTTCGGGTACGATACCGATGTTTATCTATTATGGCATCAAGCTGATTGATCCTCAATATTTTTATGTCACTGCTTTTTTGGTAACGGCGATGGCTTCGACGGTGACAGGCACTTCCTTTGGCTCTGCCGGCACGATAGGCGTTTCGGTGATGGGCGTTGCTATAGCGCAAGGTCTTTCCCTGCCGATTACTGCCGGGGCTGTCATTTCAGGAGCGATTTTTGGCGACAAGATGTCGCCGTGTTCTGATACAACCATTCTGGCTTCTCTTTCTACTAATACTGATCTTTATAAACATATTAAGCACATGCTTTATACTACGGGTGCGGCCACGTTTTTATCTTTGTTTGTTTATGCTGTCGCCGGAATTTCCATGCCAGTCGTGCCCCAAC
>RZYP01000040.1 GCA_009930275.1 Negativicutes bacterium | reverse complement strand
TTTTCTGGTAAAATTATCTGGTAATGGGATGTCGCCAAGTGGTAAGGCACCAGGTTCTGGTCCTGGCATTCGGGGGTTCGAATCCCTCCATCCCAGCCAGACTGTGCAACAGAGGTCGTGACCGCGTTCTATGACCGAACATTGATTGCGAATTTCACCTCTGTTATAGAGTCTAGAAAACATAGATAGGCCGCCTAGCCTTGAGTGGCTGAGCGGCCTATTTTTTGACCGTGTTCCGTGACCGATGGTTGAGCCGCTTATCTGTTAGTTGGTTCGAGTCCTGTTACCCTAAAAAGTGACATAATAAATAAAAAGTGATATAATAAAGCAAATGAAGAACGAAAAAGGTGTAGTTTATATTTTAACCAATCCAAGTATGCCCGGATATATTAAGATAGGGTTTACCAATAATCTAAAATCAAGACTAAAAAGTTTAGACACCACTGGCGTCGCTAGACCCTTTGAGCCGTATATGACTGTTACTACCGCAAAATATAAAGCCCTAGAGGGCGTCATTCATCACGAATTAGATAAACTAACAACCGCAAGGGCTAGGCAAAATCGTGAGTTTTTTGAGCTGGACCAGGCAATTGCCGGGGATTTGCTACAGAATTTATCGGCACTACTCGACGATGCGGAAATCGACAACTACGGAAATATTAATGAGACTAGAGAATCTTCCAAAGGAGAAGTTCGACCAATAAGTAAAGCGACAACCTTTAAAATGCTACGTATTCCAATTGGTAGCGAATTAACCCCCGTCAGCAACGCCTATCCAATCCTAACGACCGCAGACGAAGAAAACCACGTCCTACTGCCCGGCGGTGAAATCAAAACTATTTCCAGAGCGGTGGTGGATGTTACGAACACTTCGAGAAACGGCTACTCAACATATAGATATAACGGTAAGCTATTGAGTAGCATACGTAAAGAAATCGACAAGAACTATCTTCCAAATAATCGCTAATTTATTTCTAGTTGCCTGTCCCTAATCACAAACCGACTACCAATTCCTTCTACTAGTGCTAACTGTTCGCTGTATGACCCGTAATTTAGGATATAGGTTGCATATTCAGATAGCGGTTTAACCTCGATGTCCGTCATGCTATGTAGCTTCAAGGCATTTTCAACGACGCTTTTATGTCGTTCGGCTTTTCGTTTTAATTCATTAGATATCTTTATGTTTTCTTCATGCTCCTTAATAAATTCCATGAGCTGAATTATTAAATCTTTCTCATTAATGGATCGTTCCGGACAGGTTCGATCTACCTGCTTCGTACAGTGATAGTACACATGTCGGTTTAAACCACCATCTTTAGTTGGTTTAAACTTTTCCTCGGCAGTAATGTTAGCGCCACAAGATCCGCACTTAAATATGTCCTTGAACGCAAACTGTTTCGTGCCCCAAGCAGTCTTTGTATTAGGGATTACTTTTGCTTGCTGAATTTGGTCAAATAGTGCTTTAGAGATTAATGGCTTATGTGCGCCTTTATAATAATTACCACTGCTATCAGGATATTCGAATTCTCCGTAGTAGAATGTATTGTTCAGCATTAAGTAGATTTGGCTTAATGATACCTTGATGCCAGATTTGTTGGTAAAGCCTATTTCGTCAACCCATTTCTTTATCTGTCGTCCGCTCCAGCCCTGGGCTGTTTTATTGAATATCTCCGTGACAATAGGCGCTCGCTCCGGATCAGGAATAATATCCTTAACCCCGTTGAATGATCGATTCATGTAGCCGATAGGAGCAACACCTGGGCGCCAGCCTAGTTCACATTTAGCTCTAATCCCACGCTTTACGTTGATACCACGATTGTCGTTTTCAAGCTTAGCTTGCGAGCATAGAATCATTAGCAGGAACTTTTCATTTGGATTATTGCCGAATGTCTGAGAGAAAGTTCGGATTCGCATCAACTTTTGTTTATCCATTAAGTCTACCAACGACCCGAGATCTCCAGCGTTGCGAGACAAGCGATCGGGTGCCCAAGTTAGAATAGCGTTGAATTTACCAGCGTCTAGATCAGCAATTAACTCGTTATATATTGGTCGCATAGCCGATTGCTTAGCTGAGTGGCTTTCTTGTTTTACTTCTACTATGTTTAGCGATTCTCTCTCAGCCAAGGCTTTCATTTCCTTTATCTGAGAGTCGATACTCATTGCTTGACGTTCGTCCGATTCACTCGATTTACGAGCGTATAAGCAGTATCTGAGTGGTTGGTTTTCTTCCATTGCAAGGAACAAGGTACCGCAAGGGGGCGAGGAAGTCCAGACGAAAAATAGAAGAATATGAGCGAGCTATCTTTAGCTATAATCTTTCATCAGCTCTACTTATTTCCTGTAATGCGTAGTTGTATAAATCACTATATAGACCATAAGCGACAGATGTGGGAGACAGTTTTCCGATAACTTCTTTCATTTTATCTCTAAGCTCAACATCTGATGGAAATGGCTGGCCAACAGACCCGCTTTTTGTTCCGCCTAATGCAATTCCAAACAAGCTTGATTTTATCTTATTAAAGCAGTCTCCGCTATTCTTGCTGGCAGTATTCAAAATATATTGCACGTTTTCATAGTTAGTCCACAAAAAGTCTCTAGGTAAAGCGCGAACCAATACCTTAATAATTCGCTCGTTTGCATCATAGTCTACACTCAATAAATCGGAAGCTGCTTTGTAGAGGAAAAGACTGGGAAGTTTGATGTATTTAAGGAGTCTTTCACCAAAGTATGACACCTGCCATGCGTCAGGCACACTCTGCATCCATTCTAAGAGTAAACTTAGGGCTACATCGCTGTCTATCGACAACGATGTCGAACGTACCTCATACGGGATAGGAGAGTAGCTGTGTGACATGTCTCCTGATTCTATGGATATACAGTGATCAATCCGTTTCAATAGAAGATCGATTACTTTCTCTGGAGCAATTTGTGCTAATTCGTTCAAAAATGGTTCTACATGGTAGTCGATATCCTTAAGGGAAACTAGCGCTTTCATTATGTAGTCTAATTTTGAGCTATTTAAATCACTTAGTTTTAATGTTCCAAATCTTTGGTCAAACAGTCCGAGTATCGGACTGATGACTTTATTATTGTCGCTTAATGGTATCTCGTCAATTAACTCTAAAGCTACACGTTTTCGCTCATTAGGCATTCTAGATAAAGACTCAGCAAGAACCCAGTTTACATTCTCGTTGTTTAACTTAAGTAGTCTACGTGATAAGGAAATAAGCTCCTCCTCTTCCATATATGTGGGCCTAAACGCTAAGAAAGAAGCGACAGATCTCAGCAATTCTATATCATTAAGCCTAAAGGCCTCGTCTATGTATTCATTAACAGCTTCCTTATCGTTATACTCAACCAATAGAGCAGATAATGTTAATCCGAATAAACTAGACATATTTTCTAGTCCACCTTTTCCTGTGAGCTCAGAGGCTAGAATGTTGCAAAATCCTTTTGATTTACGACACAATATATCAACGAGAAAATGTGATTGTACAAAACCGCTATATTCTTTTTCTGTAACAGAAAAGCAAGTCAGTCTTTTTATAGTTGCAACAAGTTTACTCAAATCTTCCTCATAGAAACTCAATGCTTCATCCGCCAACTGGTTACGCCATTTTTCGAATGCGTTTTGCTCAGACTTGATATCATCAACGTGCTTAATGAATACATCGTGACCCCAGCAATCTATAATTGCCAATGATATTTTATACTCTAGTGTTTTTGGTATCACATTAATGATGTGCTGAGCTCTTTTGGCTATTTCTGGGTCTTCGTCTCTAATAGCATGCCATGCAATCTGTGAGTGTAATTTAGCTAAGGTAAATGGGGTAAGCTTGCCTGCTGAGACAAGCTTTTCTAGTTGTGCTAAAGTATCTTTTCTTTCGCTACTCCAATCTTTGACTGGTTCACCGCAATCTAGCGCATGGCGCAACGATTCCGCTGCTCGCGACGCCACAGCCTGATTATCGCTAGATATACATGCTAGTATTCTTTCTATAATTTTCTTCCTAATAGAGGACATATTCTTCGCACTCACGTTGAACTGTGTGATCGTTAGGCTTATTTCATCATTCCAAGAGGTGTGTGACCCGTTTATTGCTAGCGCCTTATCCAATATGTCGAACGGGGAGAATTTATGGTTGTTGATGTCAAAGCAATTTTGGAGTACAAAGTCAATTATAGAATCAATATACCAAATTGGTTTTCTCATATCTAGTGTTGCGAGATCTTGCATAACACGTAAGGGGTGCTTATCGTCTTGTCCGGCCCCTACATGCATTCCAGTATCCGCCAATTCAACTAACATACTTAGTGCTTCGTTAGTAAATTCGGCAATATGAGCGATATTGCCGAGAAGAGGTGACATCTCCTTGAGAACATTGGTTTGGTCTATTTTATCACCGAAATAATCGGCAGCTTCTGTCGCCGTAGTCTCCATGGCCGTCCGTACTAGATTCAGGGTTCTTTTTGGCTGATAGTACGCGACTGGTGTTAGCAACTGGATTATTCTTATTCTCTCGGATGCATCTGACTTTAAAAATCTATCATCTAAGTCTGACCATATTTTGCTCAAGAGTTGCGTGGACACCGGCCTGTTCCTCATGCGCCAGTCTAGCTGACACGCATTTTGCAGGATATTTTTTAAATACATGTCGCCCGAATATTCAATGACTTCATCTATGTACCCATTTGAGGTCCCGTCATCGTTCAGCATTGCGCGCTCGCAATAATAGTCTCCCAATAAGTCTGGGACTATTCTCAGCTCATCTCGTCTTTTAGACAACAACCCAATTTTTTCTAAGTCGGCAATGGTTTTATTTATTTTTGAACTGCTTTTCTCTCCAGTAACCTTTTTTGCTAACTCCCCAAAAGCATTGTTCTTTGCGAACGGCTGAACAACTGAGATCAACTGTATTAACGAATTAGCCAAATCAACGTAGCTCATCCCATCAATAGCCATCTTAAGATATTCATCAAATCTACATCTTAATTGCTCTTGGAAAATATCCGAGTCCAATAGCGCATCGGGTGGAATCTTGCCATCTCTCATAAGAGAGGCTCCAATGACTAGGAATAACGGACTATCTTTTGTTAGCTCAGCTAATCTTTCGCAATACGAATTATCACCAATGATCTCTTCTGCAAGGGACATTGCTGAACTTTTTTCCATTGGCTTCAAATTGATTGTTTTTATGGTGCTACTATCAATGCTATTGTCGCTCAGTGCAACTTTGACCCCATCTAGACCATAAGATCTAGTGGCAACTAGGATTTTTATATCCGAATTCAGCTTAACATGCGATAAAGCTGATATGCACTTCCTTACAGAGAGCATATTCCTATGTGCATCATCAATTATTATCAATGTTTTATCGGGAATCATTTGTACGTCTGCAATTGTTGGTTCAAAATTTTCCAATAGTACATATGCCCGTCTTTGGCATTTCTCGGACAACTCCTTCAGTAGGCGAGTCTTGCCAATTCCACCTGTACCATTTATTATTATCACCTTCGTTGATCTATCGTCTAAAGCAGATACTGCATCGTCCAAGCCACCATCTTTTGCTGTCACGTAATTCCATCCATGACTAAATAGCTTATTAGTGTCGCTCTCCGCCATAAAGAATTTCTCACTCGAAATAAAAGGCGTTAAAGGATCTACACCTAAACACTCCTTTAATATTTCTGGATTATTAGGAAAATATGCCACTACAAGCTCTCGCTTTTTTACTAAATCTAACGCACGGACTTCTGTAGTAATCCTATTCAGCCCCCAAATTTGCCACCCTTCTTCTTTTGCTGCGTCCTGTTCTGTCCGATTGACAGATTTTGTTACTGCTATGATCTTGATTTTGTCTTTGCGAGAGCTTTTATTATAAATTTTGGCAATTTCTTGAATTTTTGCCTTACCGAAGAAGTTTCCATAGCTAACTCGTTTACACTGCATGATGATGCTGTCATTATCTTCACTGCTAACATCAATTCCGTCTTGAGCGTCTCCAGATACCCCATAAACAATAGCGTTGGAATGTCCTTGATGCACCAATAAATCTTTACAGAATCGTTGAAAGTCAGTTTCTGATAAATTGAATAATGGAATATCGACGAGCGGCCGAGCGGCAAAGGTATGTATATCATTTTGTATATCTACACTAAATGGTAGTCCAATCGCAAGAGATAGTTTCTGTAGATTGTTTTTAGATGGAGTAGCCTTATCTAACTCCCATCTACTGATATTTTGCTGATTAGTCTCTATTCGTATAGCTAATTCGGTCTTACTAATGCCGAGCCTTTCACGAGCTTCTTTTATCTGTTTTCCGATGGACTTGTCCTTATTCATAATTTCTTACACTCCTAATGTGTAAATTATACCATATTACTTTTACGCAGTTCAAGTGTAAAAGTATATACCCTGCAGTTAGTCTTCGGTTCGTCTGCTTTTTATGGTATAATAGACCTGCTACAACTTAATATCAATCAGAGTCACGACATCGGTTTGTGTTCTCAAAAGATAAAATGCGGCCATATACGCAGTTTGAATCTTTTGAGGCTCAGATTGTTAAGTTGTAGCGACTGTATATGGTCGCTTTTTTGTTTGCGACCAAAAGAAAGGTTGCATGTCAAAAGGAAATTTATATCAAGCAAATCGAGCCAAGAAGGATGAGTTCTACACTCAACTTCCGGATATTGAAAAAGAGCTTCGTAACTACACGACTCAATTTAGAAATAAGATAATTTATTGCAATTGTGATGATCCGGTTTGGAGTAATTTCTTCATTTACTTCTTAATGTATTTTAATAAACTCGGATTGAAGAAACTAATCGCCACGCATTATGAATATGAAGGTGCATCGAGCTATAAACTAGAAGTCGAAAATATCACAAAAGATTGGACGTCACTTTTAAAATGCATCAAATTAGTGCAGGAACTTTTCGAAAAAGATGATCCAGAAGTTTTCGAAAAAGCGGCAGATTTACTAAAAACCGCAGGAATATCATTGACGCCTCTATCTGGTGATGGTGATTTTAGATCTGAAGAATCGATTGAGCTACTAAAGAAGTCTGATATTGTCGTGACTAACCCACCGTTCTCGTTGTTCCGTGAATATGTAGCCCAATTAGTCGATCATAATAAAAGCTTCCTTATAATCGGCCATCAAAACGCAATTACCTATAAAGAAATCTTTGAACTCATACAGAAAAATGAAGTATGGCTTGGTTATGGTAATAATATGTCGCTGGTTTATAAAACTCCGTACCCAAACACGCTAGAGATGAATAGAAAATTTGTCATCGGTAAAGGATACGATCCAAGCGATGGATATGTGAAAGTGCCAGCGATTAACTGGTATACAAATCTAGACACCACAAAACGCCATGAGAAAATGATTCTCTACAAAAGATACAGCCCAGAAGAATATCCGAAATACTATAACTACAACGCTATTGAAGTTTCTCAAGTAAAAAATATTCCGATGGATTATCCAGGTGAAATGGGTGTACCAATTACTTTTCTAGATAAATACAATCCTGACCAATTTGAAATTATCGGCAAAGGGGTTCAACTCGGAAAAACCATAAGGTTCAAAGGAGATAAAGCAACCCTCTGGATAGAAAAAGACGGAAAACCATGGAAGGCGCCATTTGAAAGAATCGTGATCAAGAATAAGGAGGTAAAATCATGAAAATCAGATCATTCAACCCGACTATTAGAGAAGTAGCCGAAGGGTACGTTGACGAGAAGGAAGGTGGCGTAGTTGGTTATGGCGGAAAACTAGATATCCGTCCAAAATATCAGAGGGAGTTTGTTTATAATGACACCCAGCGAGACGCGGTCGTAAAAACCGTCAAGAAGAGCTTTCCTCTTAATACGATGTATTGGGTAAAAACTGGCGACGACAGTTATGAAGTTCTGGACGGTCAACAGCGAACTATCAGTATCTGCCAGTTTATCAACGAGCCTATTAGTGTTGAGTTTACAGAAGGTATGCCCCAATCTTTTGATAGTCTAACTGAAGATGAGAAAAACAAGATCTTAGACTACGAGCTGAACGTCTATATCTGTGAAGGAACAGATAAAGAACGACTGGAGTGGTTTGAAACGATTAATATTGCTGGCGTAGTTTTAACTCGTCAAGAGCTACTAAATGCAAATTATACCGGGCCATGGCTTTCTTCGGCTAAGGCTATTTTTAGCAAAAATAACGGTGCTGCCTATAACCTTGCTAGTAAATATATTAAAGGTGAATATAATCGGCAAGCTTTTTTGGAGCGAGCCATTCAATGGATCAATGATGGCGACGTTGCCGATTATATGGTCAAACATCAGAATAACCCAAACGCAAACGAGCTGTGGCTTTACTTCCAGGCGGTTATAGCGTGGATCGAGGCTACGTTCATAACCTACTATTCTGAAATGAAGGGCATAGATTGGGGTAAACTATATAAAAATCACAAAGATGACCAGATTAATGCTTCTGAGCTGGATAAAGAAATTGCTTCATTGTGGGGCGACGAAGAAGTCCAGAACAAGCGTGGCATTTTTGAATATGTCCTCTCGTCTAAATACAAAAATGATAGCAAACTTTTAAGTTTGCGTGCTTTTCCAGAGAATATTAAGAAAGCAAAATATACCGAACAAGCCGGTATCTGTGCCCATTGTGGCAAACATTTTGAATATAGTGAAATGGAAGGCGACCACATCAATCCATGGAGTAAGGGTGGTAAGACAGTGATCGAGAATTGTCAAATGCTTTGTAAACGATGTAATGCAACCAAGGGTGGAAACTGGTAATGTCCGAATTTAGTAGTGACATAAACAAACTCGCCCTAAAAAACTTCTACGAAACTCACAAAGAAGAATACTTTAAGCGGAGAAATTCTGGCGACAAAAAATTATGGGATGAACAGTATAAATGGGATATCCTACCCAGATTAAATAAAGAACTAGCTGAGTTCGATAAGATAACCAAAGATAACGTGGGCGAGTTCATATCTATAATTACCCAGAATAAGAATAAAAGTAATTTTGCTAATTGGAGAGACGCTGTTGATTTGATGCCCGTCTTCAGTAAGCCGAATGGGTATCAGGTATTAAATGAGGTATGGACTTCCGATATAGATAATATCGAAGAGTCTATAAATTCCGCCAACGATATGACCAAGCTTTTTATGTGGGAGAAAAAGTTCAATCCGTCAACTTGGGCGTATATATTGGCCGCAAAAGATTGTAATAAATTTGCTTTATATAGAGATTCTATCTGTATTGAAGTCATAGATATCAATTCTCCAGCCAAGACTAAAGGCTTGAGCCAGGGCGAGAAATATCAGATACTGAATGACTCTGCTATTTATTTAGGCCAGTTGATTCAAGAAGATAAAGGCAATAATGAGACCTATAGTCAAACGGCATTAAACGGGCAAGATTTCTTATGGGTAACGATAACCGCTTAAAATCATCTGAAGTTCCAACTGCCATCACTACCACGCTCCATACTTGCGCCTGATCCGCCTCCAAAACCACCACCCGAACCACCACGAAACCATGACGGGGCATGGCCAAAAACCACACTAGGCTTAGCTGGTGTGTGGTCAACCTGATCTGCCATTATAATGGCGCAAGTCAATGCATCGACTAAATCGTCATGTTTCTCAACCCCAAAACCGACCAGTTGAGTTATTAAGTCTTCGCAACCCTTAATATTGAAAACAATTTTGCCAGTTTTTATATAATTAGCTATCATATTTAGCCTGGCTCGCTTATCTTGATTTGGCTTATAGGGTTCAATATCAATAACATTATCATCCTTCAAGGCCTGAACTAAGGCCTCCTGGTAGCCCGTGGTTTCTACATAGAAAGTTGGTCTAAATTTATCATTAAAGAATTTTATCTTGTCGAGTGTTTGCGTAAAATCTAGACGTTCGTTTACTAAGTTCGGCTTACCCGTAACATAATATCTGACGATCTTTCCATTCTCGTCTATGGCTACGTAAATATGAATCATGGCTGTATAGTCGGCGGAGTCTTTCTGCGAAATCGCTAGATCAACTCCAACTGCTCTGCAGTAGCATTTGTGATTATCGAGAAAAGGCCCTTCAGGGTCATAGTAGTGAATATCGTCTCGGCAGATAATCTGATCTTCGTCTGGTATAATTCTGAGCCGGTATTCTTTTTCAAACCGTATTGGATCGGCAATTTTCTTTTCCAATTTTTTAATAGCTTCATGATTAGGAAAACGTTCACTCCAGAGCGGGGTTTCATCGGCGTCTTCAATCGGATAAAACTGAAAGATTCCGCTACGCTTACCGCTCTCAATACCATTTCTTAACCGCATTATTAAACTGTCTTCGTGTAGCAAGTTACCTACTGTGACATATTTCGTGTTTTCGCTACCAAGTGGTAATATTTCTGACGTATACCAATGAAATGTTGCGTCTCTAGCTTCTTTGGTTCTAGTGGAGCGTGAATCTTCAATATCGTCAGCTATAATGAGATCTGGTCGATGTTGACCGTGCCTTGCACCACGCACGCTTTGTTCTTTGGATATTGCTATAATCTTGGCATTGTATCTGGTTAAGTTAATAGCTGTCACGCCTGTATCATTTTTATCATAATCATAAGGCCAGAAATCTTTGTGGATTAACTCATTGTTTTCAAGTTCGCTAACAATATTAGCCAAATGCTGCCTAGCTTGAGCTTGGGTCTGACTACAAATTACGATGAATTTCTTTTGCAGGTTGCCAACTATGCTCCATAGTGGCAAAGCGGTGGTTATGATGGTCGATTTACCACTTTCCCTAAAGGCGCAAACTACTAATTGCTCAATTTCTGGATCACTGGCTAATCTCATCATTTCTTTTTGAAATTCTGCTGTCGGGAACTTAATATAGTGGGCAAAATAAATATGGAAGAACCAGTAAAAGCTAGCCTCGGTGATACTTCGCCTAACGGAGCGACTGCTCTTGATTTCTATCCAATCTTTATCGGTCAATTCTTCTTTACTATTCATCGTTTTCTCCTTGATTATTCATAATATCCTCACTCAGCAATCCAACTGAATTAAGAGCTTTTGCAACTAGCTTTTCTTGGTCTGGTGACAGTTTTTCAGACTCGTACTTAATATTTCCATCAACCTTTACCTTATTTTCATAGCTTGGATGATGATGTCTAAGCCACATACCAACCGCCGTCATATTGCCACTACGAATTGCCGTTAGCATTTGCGATTCCGCCATGTCGTTCATGACTTTTATGCCATCTTCAATTGCTTTATCGCACTCGCTAGCGAATTTCTTGCTCTTTTTCCGCCAGTAGTAGTAAGTGGCTCTGCCGACACCAGCTTTTTCACAAGCCAATTGTACGATCGGGACTTTCCGCAATTGAGTTAGTAGTAATTCTTTATTCTGAGTCGTCTTCATATTCAGCTCGCTTTCCAGTTAATTTTTCCCAGCGCCTAATAATTACCGCAACGTAGCCTGGGTCTAATTCAATGCTATAGCACCTGCGGCCAGTATGTTCGCAAGCAATGAGCGTCGACCCTGACCCTAAGAAATTATCCAGAACAACATCTCCAGTTTCAGTGCTATTGAGAATTAGGTTCCTTAGTAGGGCGACTGGCTTCATAGTCGGGTGCAGCTTGCTTTTACTCGGCTTCGGATAGAATAAGACGCTCTTATCTTTACTATGTCTGAATTTATGAGTGCCGTACCAGCCGTAGGCTATCAGTTCATGTTGCGGTAGATAATCTAATCGTCCAATAACTGGCTGAGATTTTACCCAGATAATGAGCTGGCTAAATTTAAGTCCATATTCTTGCATGGCTTCACGCATGGCGAATATCATTTTGTCACTATTGAAAAAGTAGATTGAATTCTTCTTGTTTAAATATGGTAAGACTGGCTGAATCCAAGATTTAATAAAGGCTTTATGCTCAGCCTCGGATTGCAACTGATCGTTCTGAATAACTTGATGTGACGAGTAACCAAGCAATTCCTGCTTGCTTTCGACTGTGCCGATGCCATAAGGTTCGTCATTTATCCAACAATCTATCTTGATGCCATTCAGTAATTTATCTACTATTTTTGGATCAGTAGAGTCGCCACAGATAATTCGATGACTATCCAACCTAATAACTCGTCCAATTTCAATATTCTCAAGATCAATAACTTTCATCGCTGAACCTCCTGGTCGTTTCTGAATAGTTTCGCCCTCAGTCCAGTTAACTCTTCCCAACGAGCTACAATGACATCACAGAAAACTGGTTCGATCTCAACGGCATAGCATTTTCGTTTCATTTGTTCGCAGGCGATGAGAAGTGACCCGCTACCTGCGCACCAATCTAGTATCCGATCACCATATTTTGTACAGCGCTTAATGGCTTTTTCGTGCAAGGATGGTGGTTTTTGAGTTGGATGCTGGTAGGTCGACATTGGGTCGCGCTTGGCTAGCCAAATGTCAAAAATATCGATGATATCTTCAATCGTACTATTGCCAGTGCCGACTTCTTTATTTAATATTTCATTTAAATTTGCTTGCTTGTATAGTTTTGGGTTACCCCTAGTGCCATAGACGCAAGGCTCGTAGCCTTTATTGAAAGCGACTTTTGGCGTGGGATTAAAGCCGTCTTTTATCCATAAGCAAACTCGTTTAGGCGTAATTCCTAGTTCTTGATAAATTTCCTGAACTAAGCCAGTTTTTAATTGGTCGCAGTAACAGAAAATATGAGCATCATCCTTACAATAGAGCAGTGCGTTTGAAATGCAGGTTAGCAAGAATTCTTTATAGACTAACTCGCCCTTATTATCGTTAGTCGTCCCGCCATAATTAGCTTTGCCGCCAATACCCTTGTTATAGTCGAGGCTAATATCGTAGACGGGGTCGAAATATAGCATCTCAACTTTTTGGCCTGCCGTGGCTTGACGAATTGATTCTGGATTACCGCTATCACCACAAAACAGTCTGTGTTCGCCCAATATCCAGAGATCGCCCAGTTTGGTTTCTGGGTTTTTAATCTCATCAAGTTTCTTCTCGATGTCGAAATTGTCGTCTTCGACCTCAAGCATGTCGTTCCAGATATCTTCTAGGTCATTGTCGTCAAAACCAACATCAAGCAAAAATGATGCGTCAAATTCTTTGAGCATTTCTAGCGACCACGATCCCGTATTGCGGTTTAATCTCAAGTTCAACTCTTTTTCTCGCTCAAGATCCGGAATATTTACGTAGATGACCGGAACCGATTTCTTACCAAGCTTTTTAGCGGCAAGTAGTCGCATGTGTCCGCCGATAATGACATTCTTTCGGTTGTCTGCACCATTTACAATTAGTGGGTCACACAGACCAAACCTACGGATGCTCTCCATTAGTTGTTCGAGATCTCGATCGCTATGGATTCTTGGATTATATGTGGATGGTTTTAGCTCACTTATTTTAACTTGCTGAACCTGCAAGGGTTTGCTAGGGCTTGTCATAATATATCCTTTCGTTAAATATTATGACCCTATACTAGTTCACGAATAATTCATTGTAACTTCGCTTATTGAGCGTGCTTAACGATTTGATTTTTTAGCTGCTCGTGTTATTAATGAAGGAACTTCTTCTTTAATATAGCTAGTGTCGAATTCTGCGCTGATAATGTCACTTATTTCATCAAGTGTTTTACCGTCTTTGCTTAGTTCATAGGCTCGATACTGAATGCGGTCGAGATGGTGAGAAGACTGACGAACGTCGAGTTTATATTTTTCAGCTTTATATTTGTCACTAATTATTCCGTAAGCCTTTTTAACCTCATCTAAGGTTGACTCGGGATATATAGGTAGCAAGTACATCATCCTGTCCGTGGAGTCGTCGTATACTTCATGAATCGGCTGTCCAATCTTAACGTCTAGCACAACTAAATCATCTGGATTTTGCTGAAATTGAATCGGAAGAATTAACTCCTCCCAAAATGGAGAAAGATTAAATAGCTTGCGAGTTTCTCTTATATACTTAGCCCTGTCTGAAGGATTATTATATGCTTTACTCCATAGAGTCTTAAAATCTGGGTCTAGCTTAAGTCGCTCCAGCAAAGTCTGTACCTTTTGTTTCTTTCCCATAGACCTATTATACAATGTCTGCAAACTACGCTACATAGTGTCTAATTTGTCTAATCAGCAGATAGTTGATATAATCTCTACTCAATGAGCGAAAAGGTTCCAGACCGACACGCTCAGCCACGAAATTATTCATCAAAATAGCACCGAATATTTTACGGTGCTATTTTTAAATCTATAACTGTTTAATCTTGCTCATCTGGATCGTCAATCGCG
>RZYP01000007.1 GCA_009930275.1 Negativicutes bacterium | reverse complement strand
ATATTAAAGTCCTCTAAATTCTGACTGCTCAGAATTACAGAGGACTCTTTTTTACGCACTCGTTTCATAAAATTGCGGATATATTCAATTGCCGTAGTGTTGGTCAGGAATAAATACAGCTCGTCAATGGCGGCAGCGGTGTTGCCCTCGGTGAGAAGCTTGTCGGACATAAAAGAAAGCACATTAAAAAGCAGAGCATTTTTCACATTTTTGCTTGCCTGTAACAATCCTTTCACCCCAAACACAATGAAGCGGTCAGAGGTGATATTGGTGTGTCCGTTGAAGAACTTGCTTTCTGCTCCTACGCACATAGAGTGCAATCCAAGGAGGATTTCTTGGAGCAATTCGGCTGTATAGAGCTGATGCTTGTTGCTATCATAGGTTTGATATTCTTCTTCAATAAAAGCATAGAGGTCGGATAAAATCGGGTAGTCTGTCGGCGCAAGACTTGTAAAATCGGTGCTGTCGCTGATATTCCACTTGGTGTAAAGACGGCTGAGCATAATTTCAATTACATCAATATGCTTGTCAGCGAAGTCTTTGTAGCAACGGAAGAAGTCCTTTAGGAATGAGATGTGCTGACTTAGCTTTGTTGCTTGCCTAAATGTCATGGGTGCATCCTTGTCCTGCGCCGAGCTGCCGTCATCCCAGCTCTTGGGTTCAAGGGGATTGATCATGTACTGTCCACTCATCAAATCAATGAAACAACCGCCCAAATTTTCGGCAAGGTTAAGGTACTCATGCTCTGGATCAAGGCAAATTACCGACTTGCCACTCTCCAAAACATTGCATAAAATCAGCTTTAAAAGATAGCTTTTGCCTTGTCCGGAGTTGCCCAAAATAAGAATACAAGGGTTTGTTTTGTCATCATCACGCTTGTCAAAATCCACGAGAATATTTGAGCCAAACTTATCTCTCCCAAGGTAAAAGCCGTGGCTATCAGTTTTGCCGGAGTAGTTAAAGGGATAAAGATTGGCAACCGATGAAGCGGGCAACACTCTCTCATATTGATTGCCAAACACATTTCGCCCCGATGGGCCGACACATAAAAAACCTTGCTGTTGACGAAGAAGCAGACGATCCACATTAAGTTTAGAACGAACAAGCTCTGTCAGCACATCGGTCTGCAACAGTTTTAGACTGTCATAGTCATTGGCGGTTAGCTCGATGTAAACGGCACAGTGGAGGAGAGGTTCTCGGTTTCGGTGCATGGTGGAAACCATATTCACCACATCTTGCAGATTGCTTTCGGCGGTTACGGTTTCTTGCACATTGTTGGTGTTGCTTCGCTGCATTCTGTTTTTGTTTGTGGCATTGTGGATAATTCGCTTTTCCTCTGTGGGTGTAACCTGCCTTGTATAGATGCGCAAGGTTACTCCGTCCTTCTCGCCGAGGTGGCGGAGAATTGCCTGTTCCGATGTGCTTGTGGGATATTCACGCAAGGCATAGACACAACGAAAGGTGTTGCCACAGATATAGTGGTCGGTATTGAATTTCACCACCGAGGGTGCAATCATATCCAAATAGGTTTTGATTTTGCTATCGGTGATAGGTTCTGCTTGTTGTTTTTTCATTAATTTCATCATTCCTTTCTGTTCTTTTGGACATTGAAAATTAAAGCGAATTATGTTATTGTGGCTACATATGATAACAACAATTGGGAGGTGCTGATATGAATACTAAACTAAAGAAAATACTAAAATGGGCAGGTGCAGGAATCGGACTCTTAGGCGGAGCTTTGTTTTTAGCAGCTATTTCCAATGGTGCAGATGAGGATTATAGCAATAGTTGGCTCAGTTCTGCATCTGATGAAGAACTTGACGTTGAGCGTGAAATAGTAAGATTGAGACATTGTAGCGGAGATGAAAGCGCTTGGAACACACTACATCGATTTGATGAAGAAATATGCAAACGTGCTTGGGACGGAAATGAATACGGCTATCCAGCTCATCGTGAACACGGTTGGCATCTATCAAATGATGATTAAGGAGAATGAGTTCACTTAGAAGGTATAAACAAACTATACAAAGGCATACTGCCACCGAGAAATTCTCGGTGGCTTCACTTTTTTAATACGATATAACCCAACGCTCTCCATCGAAATCCTCATATCTATCGCTTGTTACATTCTGCTCGAAGTACACAGCAAACAGTCTTTTGATGTCGGTATTGCCGGCTCGTCTTGTGGTAAAGCCTTGGTCTTTGAGGTTCTTTTCAATGCGAGAGAGATAGGAAAACACATCACTCTCTTTTTCATTTTTTAGACGAATAATGATTAAAAACTCTCTTGCCGTTGCCATCTGTACCTGCATTCGGTCAAGGTTTTGACTGTCCTGCAATAGTAGTTTTCGGATAATAGGGTTGCTTTCTTCCTCCATACGCTCACGCAAAAACGCCTTGTTATCATCAAAGTTTTCCTTGGAATTAAGGCAAAGGATTTCAATTTCTGCAATGCCTTTCATCACATTCATAAGCGAATAAATTCTTGCTGCCACACTACTTTCCGATAGCACAGTGATATTGGTGGGGTGAATGATGAAATACACAAGCTCACCATAGGGAGTGACAAGGCTGTAATCGGTGATGCATTCAATGTTCATAAGGCTTTGAGTAGATACCGAGCCTTTCTTTTTTTTACTCATCGGCTGACCTCCAATCATAGGTTTGTGGCTTTATAAAAAAGAAAGCCACAGCATATTTAATAAAATCAAGGATACTCACATCCTCAAATCGGATTGACAAAAAGGCATAGACCGCAGTGATGACCACAGGCAGAAGCAGATCTGTCTGCGAGAACGCAAAAACAGAAATAAGCAAGCCAATGGCAATGATACCGATGTCACGCAGTTCCCACAGCCATAGTGTTGCCTTTGCTCTTAGGTTGTCGGGATATAGATATTCCAATTAGGTTTCCTCCTTTTGCTTTTTTAAAAAATATGCAATCCCACGCATGACGAAATCAACACATGGAATTGCTACAGAATTACCGAGAGCCTTGTATCGTGGGGAGTCGGCGGCTTTGGGAATTTTAGTCCAACCATTGGGAAAGCCTTGAAGTCTTTCGCACTCCAAAGGGGTGAGCCTACGCACGAGGTTTTGCTTCACGGCAAGGTTTTCACTGCCACCTCCGTTGGTTCCTCCACTGGCTCTGAGGGTACTGATGCCCTCATCAAAATCGGCATAGCCTGTTCCGCCAAACACAGCAGAACCATCATCGATGATGCACTTATCCTGTGAAACATATTGGTTTCCGATGCCCTTGTAATCGCCATTGCACAAGGCTCCCACCGTTTCTTGGTAGGTTTTGTCTACGATGTATTTGTCTTGATTGACATAAACAGTATTGACTCCCTTGTAGTCACGAGCCATTAACGCACCAACTACCTCTTGGTAGGGTTCCGGCGTATAGATTGCATGAATGTCGGAGGTGGTTAGGGTGTAGCTGATATCTCTTTGCACACCCTGTCCGTTTCCACCGTTCTGTGGCTGGCGGTCTATGGTATTGGCTGCTATGCAGTAGCTTTTTTGGGGTTGCAGAATGGCAACTCCACCTTGATTTTTACTTGGATCAGGGTTTGAGGTGTCGAGGGTTCGTGACTTATCCGTTTCTCTGCAGCCCGATATTGGATTGCTTGATTTCATAGAGTTGCTATCTTTACTGTCAAGGCAAAAGGCAAGTGGCTGGGACAAAAGTGGGATATTGTTACCGCCAGTTCCATAGGTAGCCGCCACAGTGGGTGCAACCTTTAGCGGACCGTTGTATCGGCAGTCCTTGCCATGGTTATCAAATAGCACCGGCTGATTGTTGCCACTCATGCCTGCACTGGCTGTAATGGTTGGGCATACACCCTCGGCAATTTCAGCACCACCTTGCTGTGTAGCCATAACAATTGGCTGATTACCACCCATAGAAGCTCTGAGCGTTCCTGTGACATTTTCGCATACATCCATGCGGTCACCGCCTTGGTCGCATAGGCAAATGGTAGGCTCTATGACTCCGTTTCGACCTGTACTGCCTCCGCAATTTGTGCCGAGGGTAGCGGCTACTTGACCTGTGATGTCACCAGCGTATCCATCGTATCCGATTTTTTCTTTCTGATTTAATGGTTCTTTCACAAAGGTCTGCATCTGCATATTTTGTGTTGCCATCAATGCACCCGACAAATTATCAAGATCAATGCCTTCATTTCTTTGATTGATATGATAAGATTTCAGCTCATCATCTATAATTTCTTGACTTGTCGGCATTAAACCTGCTTGTATTTCAAGTGCTGTTTTCAGTTGTGGTGGAAGTTCCTTATCCCTCGCCTTGGCTCTTCGCAGGATTCCCAAACAAGCAGTCTTGCTTAAATAATATTTCGGGTGCGGTGAGTCCTGCAAAATCTGCGACAAGGAAGATTCTACGACGTCGTTGGGCGACTCCCCAGTATTGAGCATCGATGACACGCCAAGCCAAGCTGAATTCGTTTCCCAATATGGCAATCCCAGCAGATTGCCAACGCCCTCCGTCAGGTCGAGGAACATTACAGGTGCTGTCCTTAATTCTGATAATTTCTTCGATGACCGCCCTGAAATCTTCGCCCTCGGCAATGGAGAAAGCTCCGGGGACATTTTCCCAAACCATGTATCTTGGTCGAATAAGGTGAGTTGGAATACCTCGTTGTTCATCTGCTAATCTCATCTCCTTTACCAGTCTTGTTTGCTCCATAAATAAGCCGGAACGCTCTCCCTCCAATCCTGCTCGCTTGCCTGCAACGGATAAGTCCTGGCATGGTGAGCCACCGCAGATGATGTCCACCGGAGGAAGTGTTGCTCCGTTTAGCTTTGTGATGTCTCCGACATGGAGCATATCGGGAAATCTTATTTTAGTTACTTCGATGGGAAAGGATTCAATTTCACTTGCCCACACAGGAGTAATTCCATTGTGGATAGCTGCCAAGGGAAAGCCACCGATGCCATCGAAGAGGCTCCCCATAGTCATCATTAGAGTGTACCCATTTCCATTCGGAGAGCTTGATTTCGCACCTCGCCAACATGAAAGCCTTGCTCTTGTTCCATCACTCTGCGGGTGGGTACTGACAGCCTTTGGGCTTCCTCAATTTCTGACATCATGCCTTGGGAGATGTGATCTCCGAAACACCATAACTCATCACAGTTTTGAATCATGGCAAGCCCCATATCCAAGCCGATCTGCCGTTCATTGAGATTCTGCTCGTCCAAGATATTAGGGTAAAGCAAATGGGGACAAAAAAATGCGTGTCCTTCATTCATCACGAAGCGACACGCAGTCTTTGCAAATTCCGTATTTTTTTGAATATCCCCGGCATAGGGGGATGCTACATAAATTGTTTTCATAGGCAACTCCTTTCCATATTTACTTCGGTGCTACTGCTTGAACCACAGTTTTTGTTGTATTGACTGCTGCTTGTGCTGTATAAACCGCACTCATCATATTGGCTCTGGTTGAGGTATCAAGTCCAAATGCACCGGCAATTCTCGGCACTTCTCCTGCAGCAAGCATAAGCCCAAGACCTAACAAGCAATGGTCTTTCAGCACCATAAGTCCTGCTGTTAAAATTGTGGCTTGCAAAAATGTGGTCAGGCATAGTCCTACAATTTGCTTGCACCACTGAATGAAGCCGTCATAATATCCTCTCGGAACAGAGAACATATATAGGCTGCCTACGGCAATTTGTATAAGCAAAATACCACCACGTTTGAGGTTCGCAAAGAATACTTTGATTACGGCATAGCCCATCATAATGATAATAAACAGCATTAGAATTGGGTTTGTAATTGCGGATAGTCCTCCAAAGACACTCGATCCCATTGCACTGTCGATACCGCCTGTGGATAGTCCTGAAATAATTTCATTTGCCACTTCACCGAAGCTTGTGCCGTACCCTGTGATGCCTGCCGTTAAGCTACTTTGCAGATTGACCGATAATTCAAACAGCCGTATGGGTACAACGGTGAAAAGGCTGACAGCCATGAAACCTTTTAAGGCATCAATCATGGATTCCTTAATACTGCCCTTGCCGTTTTGGTAGTCAATGCCTGTTTCAAAGCAGGACACAACAAGTCCTACCACATACAGCGCCCACGCAAGATAGGAGAAGAACAGCACAATACTTTGTACCCATGTCATCTCAAACAACTCCACACCCATATTTCCCATCTGGGCAAAGAAACCGCCTAAAAAGCCAACCACCTGACCATATAGCCAGTCAATGAGCTGATCCATAACATCGCTCAACAAAAAATCCCATATAAACAAAAAATCACCTCCCTGTGAAATAGATTTAGGGCGTATCGTTTTCATGATACGCCCTTGGTTAGGTATAAAAATGACGAGCAGTTAAACCTCTTTTAGGTCTAAAAGCTCGTCATCTTTTTCGAATATTTCCAGTATCATTCTTGCTCCCAAGCGGAATCCCTCGATGAAGCAATCTTCGCCATTCACTGTACTGATATTGCTCCATGTGATCATAATTTCATCAAGTACTTGCTTATCCTCATCATTTAGCCGTTGTGCAAGGCTATCCGCAAGCTCGCCCAAATCGTTTTGCAATTCTCGGTATTTGCTGTCTTTTGGGATAGGTCTTGACTGTGGCACGATATTGCCATTGTACAGCTCGCTGAGCATTTTCTTCTTTTTATGCTTTTTATCGCCTGCCTTTCAAGTACAACACATTACCACAAGATGTAGTGTATAGCTATATCCAATACCAACGAAATTTCTGTATATAAATTTACATTGACATTGTCATAGCAGGAGACTCTTGCAGTTCCATATTCTGCTCCATGAACAACTCGGCATAGTCACTGATTTGTTCAGCCAACAGCTCCATGTCACGAGGTGTGGGAGTGTACACATACCAACTGACATCATTTCCATATTTCCAAATATATGGGGTAATGCCATCTTTGAAGTTCGGGTTGCTCACTTGCTTTTTGCCCCATACATCTGCAAACTTGATAGTGGTCTTGTCTATAACTCCGTTATTCTTGTCAACGGCACTAATGCTGAGTGCTTCGTAGTGATCTGCATAGCCAAGGGTTGTAAAGAAAATCTTTAGCCGATTGTTTTCACCAAGTGGGATGTACATGGCATTGCCAATATACTTTCTACCCTCAAATCCCTCGGTGCATTTCATTAGTTCGTTTGTAAAAAAGCTCATAGTCTACCTCCATAAAAAATAGAGAGGACAATTTCTTATCCTCTCATAGTTACTGTTATACATTTGTAGTTTCTGCCTGTTCCAGTTCATCCAGTGCCTTGGTGATAATCTCCGTTAGGAATGCCTTTTGGGTAAGGTGTGGAGTTTTGTCCACGTGCTTTTTGATTCGTTCCATAAGCTCCTCGCTAATCTGTAGTGCCAATGTTCTTGTTGCCATATTGGGTGTCCTCTCTTTCATTTGGTAGTATTCGGTGATGAGCTGCTCCACATATTCATTCAGTGTCAGACCGCTTTCGTCCTTGCTCTGAGTTACCTTGTTGTGTAGCTCCACGCTGATTTTGGCGCAGAGGCTTTTGGTTTCTGCCATAGTCTTTTCCTCCTGTTCCTGTCTTTTTACAAGCAAAGCATACCCTAAAGCAAGTTATAAAGCTATTACCAATA
The DNA here is from genome assembly GCA_009930275.1 of Negativicutes bacterium. Next base: position 41,109 of record RZYP01000007.1, on the reverse strand, counting down.
CCAACAAGAAAGCAAGGGAAAATTGGCTAAGACTATATGCCAAGTATCTTCCAAATATATGTTGGTGCGGTAATCGTGAAAATTAAGCAAGCAAACAAAATGGCGGGTCCTGTCCATTCAAACTGTCCACTTTTTCGATAATCAAAATAAGCCATCCCTAATTTGGCGAAGAAAAACACTGCCAAAATGAGGTCGATTGCGGGGAATACCACCTTGTTGACCACTGTCTTGATTTGCCCGGAGGCATCATTCCAAGTTCCCTCAATGGCTCCGGCAACATCCCCCGCAGCAAAAGCTGTGGTGCTAAAAGCAAGGCACACAAGCACTGCAATCACAATGCAGAATGCTATTTTTTTGTTTTTTGTCATACTTTTCTTCCTTTCATTTTAAGGGTTTAGAGGCCCGATGTGCCAGTCATCCCAAACAGATCCTCTAATGTTTAATGTGTCGGTTAGGTTTGCCGAAAGCATACCCACGGGCGTCCAACTATCTATCACCCAAGTGTTCACCTCATAGTTGCCGTTTGGAAACCACACAGGGGTGAAGTGGGTTCTGTTCTTGTAGGTGGAGTAGTTGTTTTTCTTAAATTCAAAGCTGCCACCGCCCATTCTTTCAAGTAATCTCCAGTAGGTCTTGTAGCCAAACTCTGGGAAATAGCTGACAGCATTTTGTGGCTTGGAGACTGCAGAGGATTGGTTGGTGCTGACCGATGCCGACACCTTTTGGTTGATACCATATCCACTTTTCATAGTAGAGCCTGTGGCTGTTGGATTTTTGCTGTCGCAGGCAATGTTCATATTGGTAGAAAAGGAAGCATAGTAGCGGTTTAAATCGAACTCCCACCATCCCTCATCTACCCAGTTTGATATCCAATAACGACTTGTATGGGTTTTGCCATCGCCGTCTGTCCAGCTATCTCGTTCCCAGTGGCCACGATCCACCCAGTACTCTTGCCACCACGGACGCCACACCGACCAATCTGCTCTTTTCTTTTCTGCTCTTGTGGGAACAGGTTCTTGCCTAAAGCTATCGTTTCGGTCATCGGCAACAGGGTTTGGAGGTGGATTCTTGCCAAGGTCAACAATCTTGCAGTTGATAGTGGTTTTATCTGTACCGCCGGGGCCACCAACAGAAACATTAATAACCATATCCTGCTCGGTAGCGGGGGTAGTCCATTTCACCCAAGCAAGTTGACTATCGCCTTCGGGATAATATACATTGCCCACATTGTAGGTTCTGCCGTTAATATTAAAGCTAACTGTGGTAGGATTATCGGGATCAGACTGCCCACCACTGACAGTTACTGCTGTGATGACCTCGGTATTTACTCTGTACTCGTAATCATAGCTTGAAACATTTGGCTTTTCGGGTTGTTCTGTAAATCGTACAATACCAAGACCAAGAGAGGACTTTATATTTGCATTAGTAGCATGACCTGTGGTGCTGCCACCCCAAGCAGGATAGCCAAGGTCTGATACTTCGAGGAACATGGCAAGAGGGAGGTTTTTGTGTGTCAGTGATGCCATTCTCTTGCGAAGCAGACCACTGACTTGCTCGTCATAGATTGCCGCTTCGGTTGCAGTGGTCAGCACCATAACTCCCTCAAACTTATAAAAGGCAAACGGCTCTATCAATAGCTTGTATTTTCCACCGATGAGTACATCGTAGTCCATGCCTGTGTGCGATGCAATTCGCCTAATTACTTGTTCATCTGTAAAATAGCTTTTGATTGCTGCAATATTATTACTGCCATTCGTGCTTACAATCTTAGGCATAGCTTGAACTGGCTTAATACAAGTGTATCCACCCTGTTGTGGTGAAAGAGCTTTACCATTGCTGTACTGAAGCTTGCTCACTTTTCCAAAGTTATAGATAGAGGAGCTTGGTGTTCGGTTACTGATATCAATTGGAGTAGTAACTGCGGTATGGGTATCTGCTTTAACCACAGTTACCCTCACACCATCGTTATCTGGTGACCATACATTGGTGCTTGTTCCATTTCCCATATCTCCACCGCCACCATCAATGTTTCCGTCCCCCACAGCAAAAGCAGGGATAGAAAAACTGCACACAATGGCAAGGGTTAGGCAAAGTGCTGTTATAATTTTTTTCATCTAATCTCCTTTCCGCAAAAGAAAAAATGCACCGCTTAACTGCAGTGCATTTCGTTTAGCTGTTTTGTTTTAATCCATAATTCCGACCTTATTTCCGTTTTCATACATCCCATCATCTACAATGGTTTGGTTTTCTCCCTTGTTCGGCACATTGTCGAAGCCCGGCAAACCACCAGTTGGCTTGCTTGGCTTTTCTGTCGGCTTGTCTTGTGTCTGAGGCGGAGTGGGATTTTCCTCGGTAGGCTTATCTACTTTTTCTCCGTTTGGCTTCTGTTCGGGGTTCTTCAGTTCTTCCTCGGTGTAGGTTGGCTTTTCGGGAATGTCGGGTTGAATGGTTTGATCGGTACCCTTGTCATCTCCATTTGGATTTTGGGTATCCTGTGGAATTTCGATGTTGGGAACCTTGATATCATTTTCTTTTTCTGTGGTATTGGGGGTTTCTACCACGATGCTTGGGGCTTCGCTGCTGCTGTTTGGAATGTCCACATCGTCAGTGGCAGGAGTTTTGAATGCTCCTGCAATAAGGATTACAAGCACTGCACTGATGGCAAGACCGCTTGCAATTACAAGTCTTTTCTTCGTTTTATCTGTCATATTTTTCATAGGTTTTTCCTCCTCTAATTTTTGTTAAGGCAAACACTACCACACAAAGCAAATTAAAGCTACTGAAAGATGATAAGTTAAGGGAAAGTTAAAAAATAGGGGTATAACCTGCACTGTTTTTCACCTTAATTCTCATAGGTGGCAGTAGTTTTCCGCCAAAGGAAACAGGCACAGAAAGCTCAATGGAGCTGTCAACCTTGAATCTGTTGCCCTCACGATCTGCTGTGGCAAGGGGGGCGTTTTCAATATCCACATTCAAGCCCCATATTTTAAATTGTGTTTTGGTGGTGTCGCTTGCAGGCTTTACATGATAACCATTTTCCAATGTAAGCCCAAGGATTGTATCCATTTTATCATAAATATCTCCATAGTCCAAGGACTCCTCAAAATCCTCTGCCATTGGCTGGTATCCTCCCGAATACCCCTCACGCACCCCATGATAGACATCATCATAGTTTTCGGTGACTGTAGCAATAACTGCATCTTGCAGAGCATCACGAACACCCTCGGCTACTATCATAAGGCGAAAGTATTCAGAAATACCTGTAAAAATCATCACCAAAACAAGGGTAATGGCAACGGCTAAAGGATAACCGTTGCCACGATTATTTTTCAGGGGTTTCAATAATTTTTGTATCATCATTTCCAATACACCTCGCTTTTGCCAAAGGCTTCACCACGGAGTGTTACAGGGAATGAGCCAAAGTCACCAAACAAGCCAATGTCCATTCGATAGGTCACCACTACAGTGATTTCCTCGTTAAGCTGTACTCTGCCTGTTCGTGACCAGTTTACATCGGGATTAATGCCTGTTTTATCAATGAGGATTTCTTCTCGCCTTGAGGTTTCCGAGCCGACTCTGCCTGCAATCTCAGCTTCACGCATAAGCTCGGTAGCAAAGGTATCCACCTTTTGCTTTGCAATATATGCTGGGAATACCTTGACGGCTAAGGCAACAACGAGCATAGCACAGAGGATTAGCACCACTACATCAATGTATCCCTCGCCACGATTGTTCTTTAGGGGTTTCAGTAATCTGTTCATTTTCGCTCCTTTCGCTTTTTTAGGTCGCAGGCTCTCGGCTAAAACATTCCGCCGAGGGAGCGGATAATCTCAAAGATGATAACCACCATGTACATCATGAGAAAACACATCAGCATTAAAAAGCTGAATACTCGGATTTTCGGCGGTATCTTGAGAGCTTCTGCCTTTAGCCTTTGCAGCTCCAACTGCTTCATATCGTGGGAGAGCATTTGAAAGTACATCCCCCCGTCATCGCCACGCAGTACACCGATTAAACCTCTTGTGATGTCGGAGAGCATTGGCGAGTTTAGCCTTGACTCAAATCTTGTGAGAGCTGCCTCATAGCTGCTTGAGCGCATATCCGCTGTTACAATATCAAGCTCCTTTGCAAATTCCTCACCGGCATTCTTTTTGTAATGTTCAAGCATGGCGAGTACATCTCGGCTTGCCTTTAGTTCCTGTGTAATGGTGGCAACAAACCTCGGTAATTCTACCTCGATTTTTTCTCGCTTTGCAGACAGCTTTTCATCTGCCTTACAAATTTCCTTGAAATAGACTATCACCGATAAAAACACCACAATGGGTGCAAGGAGCGGAAACACTAAAAGACAAGGAATGACCGCAAGAGCAATCATTCCCGATTTGAGGATTGCATAGGCTGTAAATTCCTCGGGAGTTTCTTTCATGCCTGCGGCAGACAGGGTGTGCTGCATACGGATTTTTTTGTACTCATCCATAGGCAAAAATTGAGCCAGCTTTATTGACCACGCTGTAAGCAGTGCATCAATGGATTTTGCCTTTTCGCCACTTTGTTTGGTGGCGGTGAGCATTGCTTTGCCTGTGGCAAGACTTGGAAGCTTTAGAACATCGGCAAGGATGAAAAACACACCCAAACCGAAGAATGTGCCAAATAGTAAAATTAAAAATTGCATTGAATTCTCCTTTCGCAGAAAATCAAATCGCAGGCACAAAACTTTAAATTACAAATAGGTTTCGTGTGCGAATTGCCACTGGCGGTTCGCCGGTTAGCGTCTATATTCAATTGGCTGTGTCAGCTTCACTACAAATGCCATAGATACAAACATAATCACAAAGCAGATAGCAAGAACAATCTGCCCCGGTGCCGAGTGCATTAAAGTGTTGTACCAATCCTTGTTTAGGAAATACAGCAAAGGAATGTTGCAGAGCATCAGCACCTGCATAGAGATAAATTCCTTTCGTGGGCCGAACACCAAGTTTTCAAGCTCGCCGTTTACCACTCGCATATCGGATAGCTTTGTCACAATAGGTGTCAGTGTGCTTTTCAGGCTTCTGTCCGACTGACAGGCAATCATGGCATCGCACCATTCGTGGAATACTGCATTGTCAACCTGTATTCGCATAGACAAAAGAGCCGAAACAATGTCGGGATCAATCATCTTGATGCGATAGGTAAATGCCTTGAAAACAGACAGCACAGGAGGATTCAGATATCCAATGTTTTCCTCCACTGCCGTCACAATGTCCTCGTTTCTAAGGTAAGCGGTTGTAATGATGGACAGTGCCGTTTCAAGTTCTGCTGAAATATCCTTTTTAAAGTGGCTTTGGGTGAGGCGAACATACCAAAATGGCAGAAGCATAAAGCCCACTGCAAGCACCGGCACAGCAAAAAAGTTCCCAAAGCTTATGGCAATTGCTGCACCCACAGCAAAGAGTGATAAAGACAATAAGCATATAAACGGAAAACGCTTGCTCCTGCCTGTCACCCTTAAAATCTCTTGCACCTCGGTGATTTCTTTTTTGAGGAAACCAACCTTTTTTCGGTTGGTGCTTTCTTTAATTTCAGCCTTTAGGCTTTTAGAATTAGAAAGCAGTCTTGAAAAGATGCCGTCTGTAAACTCGGTAGGGGTTAGGGACATCAGAATGAAAAAGCCTGTGATCATACCGATACAAGCAAAAAGCAATACTATATTCAAGCTGTTTTCACCTCTCTTTTTAAGGCTTCAATTTGTGCCAATGGCATACCATTCTCCAGTAGTCTTTTGGATAGGCTGTCGGAGATAGAGCTTGTTTGCTCATGGTAGCCATCAATGATAAATTTGCCATCTACTGTTTTGTTTTCGGTAATCACATACCGAAACAAGGTGTGGTATACTCGCTCACCGCTTGGGAGGATTTCGCACTCCATAATCTCCATCATTCTTCTTTGCTTGTTTTCAAGCTGTTTGCAGAACACAATGATTGGATATGCCTCGGTGACATACTGCATAAGGGTTTCATCGCTCATATCCACAGCTCGCTTACAAAGAGATACCATTCGGCGGTAGGTAGCTTCACAGGAGTTTGCGTGAATAGTTGTTAAAACAGCAATACCTGTTCGAGCCATTTCTTGACCTGCGTTTGCCTCGGGACCACGCATCTCGCCAACTACGGCAATGTCGGGGTTCATACGAAGTGCCATATCAAGCAGTTTAATTTGGTCGATACACTGGCTTTGAATTTCACTGTCCCTTGTGAGTGTATGGATTACCGAGTTTACCACCTTGCCGTCCCGATAACGGACGAGGTCAAGCTCACGAGAACCATTTTCAATGGTGTAAATTCGCTTGTTGTCGGGAATGGTAGTTAGTAGCCAACCAAGAACGGTGGTTTTACCACTACTGGTTGCTCCGGCAACGCAGACAGAAATACCATAACGAATGAGAGCCGACAAAAAGTCAAGCATAGTGCCTGTTGCGGTTCCTGTGTTTACAAAATCCTCTTTTTTCATAGATTGTGGGTTTACAATACGAATAGAGGCGGCAATGCCCACATCCTCATCGACAATTGGGGTTTTCATAGCGGCAATACGAATGTTCTTAGAAAGATGTCCAAGAACAACGGGGCTGGCATTATCCAAAACCATACCCGACACATGGAGCATTCTTCGCACTACATTAATTGCGTGTTCGGGTGAGTCAAAATGCTCATCCAACTTTACATTTCTTCCGTCTGAATACTGCACCTCAATGTCCTGCCAAGAGTTGATGTCAATTTCCTCAATGCCTTTTCCGAAGATATATTTTGTGAGAAAACCATACTCAGCCATTTCGGTGTAAAGGGCTTCGATAAGGTCAAGCCCACTCATTCCCTTAACGGCAATTCTCTTTTCCATAACAAATTTAGAGATATACCGTTTCATCTGCTCTTTGCCATCTTCCAAAGAGTTGTCGGTGATAAGCTGGGCATAGTTTTCGGAAATGTACTCTTGAACCTCTTTTAGTACCGATGAAAAGTCCTTACCCTCGGTTTCGGGCGCAAAAAAAATAGAGTGTGCGTTGTTTTTAACGCCCAGCTCTATGGGTACTGCATTTTTCTTTTCAGTTGTAAGAATGGTGTCTGCTCGCTCTTGCAGGGAGCTTTCTTGTTCTTCAAGGATATTTTCCGCCTCAGCTAAGGCTTCTTTGCTTTCCGTAGCTTCGGCGGTTTTGTTTTTATAAAAGATGGAGTTTCCTCGCTTTTCACCTAACTTCATTAACTAAAAACCTCCTTCGCGATTTTCTCAATCTCTTTGCGGAAATCTCGGCTATCTTTCAGCGTTAAATCCAAAAAGAGATTGCCCTCAAGATACTGCTGTTCCAGTTCCTCGGAATGAGGGAGCTTAAAGCTCAAACTTCCCATCGCACCACTCATATGTTCAATACCATGATTGCTCTTGATGTTGGAAGCACATTTATACTGCTTTTCAAAGTCAAGCCCTGCACTTTGCAGGGTGGAAAGCTGACTGGAAAGGTAGCTGATGGATTTGAGATCGCAGTTTGCAAGGCGAAGCACTGCATCACTTTCAAGAAGTGCTACAGCGGACAGCACATCATTGGCGATATAGCTGCCACAGTCAATAATGACAAAGGGTGCAACCTTGCGAAGTGCCGAAATCAGCTCTCTTGCCTGTGTTTCTCCAAAAGGGGTGTAGCTGTATTCATTTTCACCCTTTTGCATTCCCAAAATAGTGAGATAGTCCATCTTTTTATGGGTAATCATATGATATTTCACAAGTGGTTCTGTTACATGGGGTGCTGCAAGAATACTGCCCAAGGAGTGGCTGTTTTCCAAATCTGAGGGCGGACAAATGCAAGGAAGCATGGGCGTCGTCATATCGCAAAGTAGCAAGACCACATTTTTCTTCTTATCGGCAAGATGCTTTGCAATTTTTGTTGCCACAGTGGATTTGCCACTGCTGGGGCTGCCCCAAACAGCAAGGACACCACTGTGCAAAACCTGTTCCTTAGGTAGCTCTGCCTTGTCAGGCTTTTTGAATATGGTGTTTTTCATAAAATTCATTACTCGCCCTCGCTTTCTCCTGTCTGTGAGTTATGGGATTCCTCAGACTTTTGGGACTGAGGTTCGATAACTGTGGCGGCACTTTCAGATGCAAGATCGGGGCTATAAATCTTTCTGATTACTTCCTCTTGAATGGCAATAAACTCCTGTGCCTGCTTATTTTCTCCACGGAACACAAGGGATAGGTGGCTTTTGCCCTCGGCTTCAAGCTCAGCTAAAATGTTGCCCTGTTCGGGAGTGACAAGGAGTGTTACGGTAGAGGGTAGTTCTCTATCATCTTCGGAATTTGTCTGTTCACCTGTGTTGGCATCGTAACCACTGGGTGCAGTGACGGAGATGACCTCCACATATTTAAGCTCGGGAGGAATGACAGTCAAGCCTTGCTCTCTAAAATCGGGAGCAATTACCGACACAATATCACCCGACTGCAGCTTGCCCGAAAGACCGCCGGCAAAGGTTTTAAGGGTAAGTGAGATTGCCTGCTTAGTGCCGTCAAGATTATATAGATAGGCATTTTCATAGGCGGGTGTTTTGGACACCTTGGTGTTTAGAATATAGTCACCAACTGCAAAATCAGCCGTTGCGAATGTGCCGATAACCGTTTCTTTGGTCTTGATGATGTTTTCGGGCAGATTGTAGCTGCCCACTTCAACGGTCTGCACCATATCCTTGGTAATTTCATCACCCTGTTTGATTTCCTTTGCCACTCGCACAATCTCGGTTTTTTGGCTGATGCTTTGGTTAAAAAGCGGTGTAATGCCAAAGCAAACCACAAGGGACAAAACAATGCAAAGAATACCGACAGTGGTTCTGTTTTTCAAAAATTTCATGTGTTAATTCCTCCTTAAAACGATGTAGATGTATACTTTCTTTTCTTGCGTTCTGCCACAATTTTCGGCACAAAGGCAAGTGCGGTGGCAATGGGAACGATGACACAAAGTGCCACAATGCTCTTTTTGCTTTTAAGCTTTTTCATACGAGTCGACCTCCAATTTCTATAAAGTAAGTGATTAAAAATCCAAGCCCAAAAAAGGGAGCAAGAGGCAGAGAGCAGTTCTCCACCTCTTGCTTTGTTTTGCGAAACAGCATAGCAAGCCAAACAAGACTCACTATGCCAAATCCGATGATGATGCCATAGGTTGTAGCGGTAAATCCTATGACAATGCTGACGGCCGCGCAAAGCTTGATATCTCCGCCACCCAATTTGTCAGGAGCGATATATACGACTGTAAGCCATAAAATGAGGGCAATGCCAAGCCCCAATAGATTGTTAAGGTGAAAGTCTAAAAGGGACAAAAAAGAAATCCCAAGGCACAAGGCATCGGGGATTTCTCTTGTCTTGCAATCTACTATGGCGGTATAGGTTAAAAGTGCTGTGAGTAAAATTGCCTGGATGATAATGTTCATAGGCATTTACTCAAAGTAGTACTCAACGGTATAGGTGATGTTGGATTTGTTATACATACAGTTGTGGTTCGTGAAATAGTAAAACTCCAACTTAGAGTACATCCCACTGCTTAGGTTTCTTGTAAAGGAGATGCCGTTATTGGTGGTTCCATAGTCCAATTGCTCCCACTGGTTGGTGAGAATATTATAGCCACGCACTCTGCCGTAATCGTTACCACTATGGCCGCTGACCGCAGGCACATTAAAGGTGTATTTTGTGATGGTTGCACCTTCGATGCCATTTTCGTTGATGGTGGAGTCGGGTCCTGTCAGCATCATTCCACCGCTGCCGTTACTATCCATCACAAAGAAAACAATTGCCGCCCAAGGAGATTCAGCACCTGTACTGTCCACTGCTTTTACTCGGATGGTATTTTTCCCCAAAGAATAGGTAGCTGTTTCATTCGGTCTGCCTTCCCATACATAGGTAATGGCATCACCATCTGCATCTGTGCTGCTCGCTGTAATGGTGACGGGTGTACCCGGCACAACACTGTTGCCACTTGGGGTTCTTGTAATCACAGGACGAGTGGGAGCAGAGTTTTGAATAGTGAAGCTCTTGCTTACCCATTCGGAGCAAGCTCCTGTGGAGTCTTTGGCGCGTACCTTTACGGTGTGCGTACCAACGGCATAGTAGCTGTCGACAGTTTTGTTCTCCCATTCCAAGGTGACGGCATCTCCATCGGCATCATTGCTTGCAGCAGAGATATTCACAAGGAAATTGCCATCCTTTGCGGTTCGGGTAGGTGTTGCGGTGAGGGTTACTGTGGGACTGTTACTCGCAATGGTGAAGCTCCTGCTTACCCATTCGGAGTAAGCTCCAGCAGAGTCCTTTGCTCTTACTTTCACGGTGTGAGTTCCCACAGGATAATAGCCGTCCTCGGTTTTGCCCTGCCACTCAAGGGTAGTTTGATGGTTTTCGGCATCGGCTGCAGTAGCAGAAATATTCACGAGGAATTTACCGTCTTTCGCCGTTCTGGTTGGGTTCACGGTAAAGCTGTCAATGGTAGGTGCAGTGTTTATTACAGTGATATTTTGCGAGTAGCTGCATTCTCTGCCCAAGCTATCGGTTACAACCGCAGTCAAAACAAAGTCACCTATATTATGGATTTCGATGGTACCACCGTTTTTGGGAAGCTCACCCACATAGGCGCAAGGCTCACCGTTCTTGGTAAGTGTCCACTGAATTTCTGCCTTTTCAGTGTGTAAGGACTTGCTGATTTTTACCTTCAAAGGCTTTCCGTAATGCACAGTATCGGGTATAGTAAAGGCAAAATCTACAATCGGCATAATGGTTATACTCTCACTGTGGGAATAGCTTCTGCCAAGCAGATCTGTCATCTTGGCGGTCAGTACATATTCGCCATGAGAGGTAAAGCGAAGATTTCCACCCAATTTATTGAGTTCGCCCTCAATAGCGGAGGATAGTGCAATGACTTTGCCATCCTTGGTGAGTGTCCACTCCACAGGCAGAGTGTTGTTGTGACCGCTTGTTCTGATGTCAATTTGGGTGTCGGTGTAAGCAACCTTTGGCAAGGTGAAGCCAAGGGTTAAAACAGGAAGCACCTCTGTTTTATTCTTAGGCTCAAAAAGGAACACTCTGCCTGTTTCATCGGTGGTTCTTGCCACAAACTCATAAATGCCTGCTCGCTTAAAATGAATAGTGCCACCCTCGTTATTGAGCTTTCCTGTTACGAAGGTGTTCCAGTCTTGATAGCCAAAGCTGTTGTCCACAAGCCACTCCAAGGTCAGGCCATCTAAGTCGATGACCGTAGTGCTGATTTCCACCTCGGTGTCGGTATGAATAAGCTTTGGTTGTGTATAGGTGAGAGTTGGTACGGGATATACCTTGACCGATTGTTCGTAAGCATACTTTCTGCCACTGTCATCGGTAAAAGAGCATTTCAGCAGATATTCGCCCTTGCTCTTAAAACGGATGCTGCCACCCTCGTTGGTGAGGTTGCCGGTTACAGCATCAGTAAGAAGAATTTCATTGCCGTCCTTGCTAACGGTCCATACAACTTGCTTTTCACCGATTTCCGTAAGGGTTGTTTCTACCTTGACTGTATCATCGGTGTGGAGAATAGATGGCAGATAAAATCCAACAGCAACCACAGGGTAGACAGTGGTTTTTGTAGTATCGGTAAAGGCTCTGCCAGTCCTGTCTGTCAAGGTAATAGTCAGCTGATAGACACCTTTTTCTTTAAAGCGGATATTGCTGTCTGCGAGGCTTACATTGCCCTCAATTTGGCTTTTAAGCTCCACAGGAGCACCATCCTTTGTCAGTGTCCAATGAGCTGTCAGCCCCTCGGCATTTTTGCTCTCTGTTTGTAAGGTAACCATTTTATCCGTATGAGAAAGGTTTGGCAGTTTTAGCTTTACTTCAGCCACCGGATAGATCACTACACTTTGGGAAACAGAGGTCGCTTTTCCAAGGGTATCGGTGATGGCTGCCGTTAGAGTGTAGCTGCCATGCTCTTTAAACTGAATGGTGCCGCCTGTATTGCCAAGCTCACCTGTAATGGCTTTTGCAATATCAATGGCTTCGCTGTCCTTGGTTACTGTCCACACCACATTGTTTTCACCGAGATTTTCAGTTTTCAAATCTACAGCAAGACTTGTATCGGTGTGGGCTGTTTGGGGCAAGGCAAATTTAGCTGTTACTACTGGGTATACTGAAATAGTTTGACTATGGGTAATTTCTCTGCCACGGCTGTTTTTAGCAGTGGCAGTAATGGTGTATTTGCCAATTTCCTTTACTTTCAGTGTACCGCCATCTTTGGTGAGTTCTCCCTCAAAGGCTGTGGCAAGCTCCGCTGGGATTTCATCCTTGGTAATACTCCAAGAAACAGTGCTTACATATTTGCTTGTTGGGGTGATTTTCAATTCATCACCCACATAGCAGTTTTCGGGAATAGTAAATGTAAACTGTGGAGCCGGAACATAGGAAGAACCACCGCCATTTCCACCACCGGAAGGCTTTTCATCCGGCTTGACAATAGGCGGCTTTTGCTGTTCCAATTTGTCCTTGGCTTCTTCCTCTTTTACAAGCATTTCAAAGGCTTCGCCACGAGTAGCGTTGTCATTTGGCTTTGCTGTTTTATCGGGGTAGCCTTTGATGATGAAGTGTTTTTCACCAATACAAAGATACATTTGATCTTCTTTTTCGAGCAGGCTGATGTCGGTAAAATCCAAATCACAGAGACAATCTGCACTATGGCAGTTATCTCCCAAGGCACGAACAAGCATTTTCACCATTTCAAGTCTTGTAATTGGCTTGTTTGGTTGAAACAGCTTGTTTTCGTAATCATCTGCAACAATGATTTTTTGCTCCACCAGATAAAGGATGTTTTGCTCGGCCCAATGTCCCTTTATATCTGTAAAAATATTGTTTGTTTCGGATAGTTCAATATCTTCACGCATAGTTCGTGCAAGCAGTGTTGCAAATTCTGCCTTTGTGATAATTTCATCGGGATGAACAAGTCCATCGGGATAGCCTGCAATGACACCTTGCTCGGTAAGCGTTTTAATGGCTTCTTCTGCCCAGTGTCCTTTAGCATCCTCAAAGTATCGGTGGACAGCATAAGCACTGCCACCAAATACAGAGAGAACAAGGCAAAGGATCAAGAGCAGAGAAGCTGATTTTTTCAGTTTCTCTTTCATGCTCTGCCCCCCTTAACCCTTGTAGTTGAACATTTCCTGAATTTTGGTTTTGAGTGTAGGCATAACTACATCTCCGAACAATGCGTAAAGACCGGCAAGGAGCAGACCGCCCAAAACCACGGCGATAAGGATTTTCACAGCAGAGTCGATATAGTTTTCACCGCTGTTGTTGGCAACGGCAAGGCGCATTTTGTTCTTCTGCACCATAAAAAAAGTGCTTGCCTTAACCGCCATATGGTTCATTGCATTTTTCGCTTTGCTAATCATGTTCTTAATCTTTTTCATAGTATTTTTCCTCCAAAAATTTAATATTTTATGATTGGTTTGAATGGTTTACATGGACATTACAGGTTCGCTTGACTGCTCCTGTTCAGGGGTTTCTGCCATTTCGAGCTTTTGTTCGTAGGCGGAAATAACCGCAGCATTAAGGGCGGTACGGCTTTCCTTGCTGATGGGAAAGAAGATGTCATCATACTCGCCTTTATGGTTTTTTACCGAGGGCATCGCCACAAAAAGTCCTTTGTTTCCCTCAATGATACGAAGGTTCTTGACGGCAAAGGCACTGCCGATATTTACCGAAGCGTATGCCTTGACATTACCGCCGTTTTTGATGGGAGTTACTCTCACATCAAGTTCAAAATTGTTATTCTGTTTCATCTGTTTTCCTCCTGCTTTACAGCTCCATTTTCATATCAAAGCCTTGCACCTGTTCTGACGGCTGAAAGGAAATTTCCTTAAATCCAAACCTGTCCACATAGTGAAATTCACTGCCGTTGTTGTCATACAGCTCCACTACATCGGACATAGACAGAGAGTGACCTTGATAACCTTTGGGGTGGTTTAGGTTGCATATCTCATAGATTTCATCGAGGTTGTTGGTGGGCAGACTGCCGTCAAAGATAGTCTTGTAACTGTCTTTGCTTGGCTGCCCAAACTTCTCTTTAAACTCGTCAAATGAGATAAATCGCATAGAAAAATCCGAATCGGCATTTAGCTGCCAAATTCGGACATTCTTTAAAGATTCTTCACTTTTCATAAACTGGGACACATCCTCCTTTTGGGCAAGCACCTCGAAAATACCATCAGAAAAGCAAGTCTCCAATCTCTTTTCCTTACACCAGTCTTTCAGCTCGTCACAGAGAAAGGAGCTGTCGAGATTTGCCTTGCCATCTTTTAGGTAGCCTGTCGGTGTGCCATAGTAATAGATAATGCTGTTTTTGAGTTTTACACTCTCCATGACATCCTCCAATCTACTTCATTTCAATCCCTCCCATAGCAGGCTCTGACTGCCTTGGCTCTGTCATTTCCTGCACCTTATCCCTTGCCCAATCGGGGAAATGTTCCTCTTTCAGCTCACCGATGAAATCACTGCGGTCATACTGACACTTTTCGCCATCCGAAAGAAATCTGCCAAACACCTTTCTGCCACTTGCTGTGGGAGAACAGCCAAAGCCACTTTCACACAAAATAAGCTGATCCTTTGGGCTTTTGTACTCATCTTTTAAGCACTTGGGACTTAGCACCATAACCTTGCCGGTGTAATCAAGCTGTGTCTTATCATTGCAGTGGGTGTGATTCAAAAGGTTTAGGCCGTCATATTCCTTGCGAGCTTGACTGATAAATCCGTCAAGTACAGCAGGGTGGCTGGTCACAATAAACTCATAGTTTCGAGGATTGGCTTTGTTTTCGGGAATGAAAAAGCCCTTTGCCCACTCCTTGTTATCCCTTGAAAATCTGCCGTCAGCTCTAAGCTGCTGCAGGGTATTGGCAAGAACGAAATTTACTCGATCATAGCCAAACTCGGCAATGACAGGCTTTGCCACATCGTGATTTAAGTGCATTCCATCGAAGTTTTGGTTGATTGCTTCTTTTATGGCATTTGCACAGCGGACATTTTCCTTGAATGATTCTCGGTACTGTTCCAGCTCACCGTTTCGCTTGGCTTCAAGCAAGCTATATGGATAGACATATTTTTTGTCCATTAAAGCACCTCATTTTCCATAAGGAGTGCATCAAGCTCCCCAAGGCAGATGCCGTAATCTGAAAAGGTGGCAAGCAAATGGGGCGGTACATCCGAGATGTCATACTCATACTCCGCAGGCTCAATGTGGACCACACCGGCATCTTCCTCCACAAAGGCGGCAAGCTTGGTTCCTGTGGGAATGCCTGCAAGCTCAAGTACCTCATCGGACAGATGAACCGGCTCAAAGTCCAAGTCATCGCAGTGGTCACAGCCATCACACTCGCCACAGCATTCTGCCAAGGCATCAACAAGGCCGTAAAGCAGAGTGGACATGGAATCAATGGTTTTCACCATATCCATCGCCGTCATCTTAGCTTTGGTAAGGACGATAAGGTGGTCGGTGGCAACAAGCTTTACATTGTCACCAAGCTCTGCCTTTTCGATGATTTCGTTATCTACCAGTAGCCCTCTGTTTTCGATAGTGTTCTTCATAGTAAAATTACCTCTCTTATTTATATATTTTCAAAGCCTTTGCAGGCGAATGAATGAGCTTGTAATCTCCCTCTGTCCAAAAGCTTAGGAAAGAGAATAGATTCATCTGATGATTTTTCTGCTGTAAAAATGGTCGTGGATCGTAGTTGGTCATAATGAGTTCCTCGTAAATTGCACCCTCTGTGCGTGACATAGAGTTGGCTCTTGTGGTGTAGAAGATGTAAAAATCCTTGTACAGCTCTACAATTTCAGGAGCGTTGTTATAGCTCACCATTACAAAGCCCTCTGCTTTTGCCAAACAATCGTGCAAACGGATATGATCCTCTTTTCCGAAAGGATCAATGTGCTTGTAAAAGGCTTCGGCATCATAATAGGGCGGGTCGCAGTAGATAAAGGCATTTTCTCGGTCATACTGCTTGATGAGAGCTTCAAAGTCCTTGTTCTCTATGGTGATGTCAGCAAACTTTTTGCTGAAGTTCCAAATGTCAACAAAGAATCTGCGGACATCGCATTTCTTTCCGCCATAGGTTTCGCCGTTTGCATTGAAGCTGTATCGCAGCACCTTGTAATAGGCGGCAGCTCTTTTGATCTCCTTTTCCTCTGCATTTTTAAGAAGTATCCGTTTGGCTTCCTCGGCACTTGGCGGTGGGAGCATAATTTCGGTAAGCTTCATTTCCTTTTGCAGGTCATCATCACCGAATTCTTCCTGCTCAATAAATTTCTTGTACATTTCAAAATCATCACGAGCATTGAGGGTGAGAAAGCCGATTTCACGAATCAGTGCCAAGGGTGTATCTCTTGCACATCGCAGAAGATTTACAAGGTTTGCATTAAAATCGTTATAGACCTTGAGTGTACTCGGGGGGCAGTCGAGATTGAGCGTGACTGTTCCACTGCCCCCAAAAACATCTACACTCCGTTCGTACCTCGGTGGTGCAAGTAGGTTAATCAGCCACATGAGCTTTGCTTTTCCGCCCACCCAGCTGATAATGCTTTTAATCAAATAGTAGTCACCTCGCTTTCGGGCAAATAAAAAAAGACCGATTGCTTCTGAATGAAATCAGTTAACAATCGGCCTTAATGGGTAGTGGTATTTTCTTTTTCTGTAATTGACATCTGCATATTTTCGTTAAAAAGTTCTTGAGATTGAATCAAACCATTTCGAGCTTTAATGATGTTCATAGCTCGGCTGTGCAGGTGTCCAATGCTGTGTTTAAGCTCCAATTCTGTTTCGGCATAATAGTATCCGGTTGCATCACTGCAAATGGGGTTGCTCTCACAACGGAGCAGATTGACAAGCTGACGTACTGTACTGCCCTTGATATGAAACAGTCGTTCAAGCTCTTTACTGGTTACGGCATTTTCTTGCCCACAGTGTCCTTTGCTAAGATACTCGAGAAATTCTTGCTTGATATTTCTCTCCTCCATCCCTTCACCACCTTCTTGGGAAAATAAAAAAAGGCCGCCCCATCAGTGTGCATCTGCACCAATAGGACGGCCTTTGGTTTGATATTTTGTTTTCTGTGGTTACATCGACATGGTCATTTCGGTATTTTGATTTTGAAGCTGCTCAGATAATTCCTTTTGAAGTAACTCGGACAGACTGATACCCTCATCGGGAATTAACATTCCATAGGAGGTAGTATCCACACCGTTATACTGCATCAAGGCTTTGCCATATCCATCCTTGGATAGGTAGAAGCTAAATTGTTCTTTTGTCGGCAAATCAACATTTTCTAACACCTTATCTACATAATCGGTGGCTGTGGTACAGCTTCGGTCGAGGATGAATTCATCCATCTTTTCATAGACGGATAGAGCTGTTTCGATATCCTTGCACCGGGCAGCTTCAAGCATTGCCTTATACTTTGCAATTTCCTCGCCGTTAGAGCGATTGATTTTCTCGGCAAGGTGATTTAGGACATTGAAATCATCATTATCTGTATCGCAATCGACAAGCTGTGGCACTACCAAGCTTTCGTAACCATAGAAGCAACAGTCCTCCATGCTTTTTGCACCGATTTCCTCCAAGGCTCTTTGTACATCGGCAGTAGCTGCGGGAAGCTTTAGGCTCAGGGTGTTTTGGTCGTTTGGCTCATTCCCCTCGGGAATGAGGGCAAGCTCCAATCTGAAGATGTAATCACAAGGCTTTGGCACTACAGGCTCACCATTGTAGAGCTGTTTAATTTCTTCGTTTTTCACAAAATATCCCGCATAGGTGAATACACCATGCTCTTGTTCTCGCATTTCCTTGCCGATTTTTTCTTTATACAAGTGGTCACATACCCAGTCATACTGCTCATCGGTAAGGCTGTCGAGGTCTGCAAGTTGTGGGAGCAGTTCATTGTTGATATAGAACTCACCCAAGTCCTTATCAGAAGTGGCGGGTGCATGATAGCAGTCGAGGGTGGGAGCATTAAGTGTAAGGTTAATAATTTCTTTCATATTGGGATATTCTGACGCTTCAGCCTCTACCAGACCTGCAAACTTCACCTTTTCATAATCCTCCATTTTAGCCATCAAGCTGGCAAAATAGTTCATCTCATAAAGACTGCAGGACAGAATTTCCTTGTTTTCAAGTAGGTTTATATCTCCGAGAAAGTATTTGATATCGGCGGCGCAGTTTTCATTGCTGCCGTTTATCATCTGCAAGGTATCTTCCAATTCCTCATAGCTTGCCGGAAGCTCAATATCTGCAAAGGCTTCGTTTTCGGGGTTATACACCTGTGCTTTTAAGATTCTCATAGGCTCATACCTCCAATCTCATATGTTGGTTCTGTAATTTGGGGTTTGCTGATAACCTTGAAACTGTCCTCGCCAACCATCACACCCAATCCACTGCCATTTTGCCATTTCATATGCAGGGTGCCCAT
This sequence comes from Negativicutes bacterium, assembly GCA_009930275.1. The sequence goes on along the minus strand of RZYP01000007.1, from coordinate 22,633 downwards.
ATCGTCAATACTGATAACCTCGCCCTGCATACCCTTTGGGATTGGATTATAGTTATCCTCCATGTCGGCAGTCAGTTCAATGACTGTGCCGATGGGGTATCGCTCCTTAATTCTGTTTACCTGTTCCTGTGTGGGAAATCCACGCATTTAAATCCCTCCCATACTCATTTCTTGCTTTGGCTCATTTTCTGCCATAGTGAGCTGCTGCTCACGCTTATCATAGATATACAAATAACCGTTGTAATCGCCCTTTTGGGGATTGCATCTCAGGCAGTATTTGTAGTGTTCACTTTGGGCGATAAAGCCGTATTGAGGATATTCGTTTCCGTCCAAAGGCGCTGCACCTTGGTCGATACAGAAATATGCCATAGTCGCTCTGCTTTTTAATGGACCTTGCTCACGCAGTTCGTTAACCACCTCGTCAAGCTCTGCTTTGAATTCTTCGGTATTAAGACGATTCTCATTATGGGGATGCCATGTGTGCCAAAACCCTATATCATCTCGCCCGAAGTCAAGTCGCAGATGTCCGACACAGCCACTGAGTCTATCCTGTTCCTCTCCTTGAGAATAAAACAGCTCTTTGTCATCGGTGGTAGGGCGGAGGATGAATTTTCGAGTATCCTCGGCAAGCTGCAAGGAGTGCCTTTCGGCAAACTCCTGCAGGTTCATGCTATCTCCCAAGAAATTCAGCTTATTCTTAATAGGCAGATACTCCTTGTTTTTAGGAAATTTCATTTCCTCGGCAGTAATCACCGTTCCGCAGTAATTCACGCCCACACGATTTTCCAAGCTGGTAGGCTTGCCCGGATCATTGTCACTGCCACGCAGCTCGTAAGGGTAAAAACCCTTGGGTACTGTGGTGTAAGCAATGCGGTTGTTTGTGAACAATGCAGGCTTGCCATTGATTTCGATATGCTCAAACTGTTCCTCTCGAATTGGTGTTCGCATTCTAAATCCCTCCCATACTCATTTCTTGCTTTGACTCACTGATGCCAAGTTCTTCCGCAGTCTGCAAGCTCCAGCCTTTGCTCTGCCAAAAGCACACATAAAGTTCTTTTCCATTGCAGTTAATTTCTCGCTGTTCGAAGCCTTCGCCCCAGCCGTCTGAACATTGCCCCTCCACCACTTGCTTAAAAATCCCCAATTCTCGTTCGTCCAAGGGTGCATTTAGCTCTGCAGTTACAACGCCCATTAGCTTGCCGCTTACATTTTCCACTGAGAAATCATAGCGTTTTACCTTTGCATTAACGGAATCGTTATCTCCGTAATATTTCATCAAGCCTCGTTCCTTTTCTTCGGGAAGGCTATTCTTCTCTAAGGCTTCTGAAATTGCATCCTCGTATTCGGCAAGTTCTTCGGGATATACCTCCATCTCATAATCCGTTTGGTAAAGGTCACCATAATCATTTTCATCATAGTAGGTGCTGCCTTTGAGGGGCATATACAGCTTGAGAGTTTGCGTCTGCTGTGACGGGATTTCAATGCCGATTTCGGTAAGCATTTCAGCGAGGTCTTGGTTGTAGCCATGATAGACAAGGTATCCCGCACTTGTGAAAGCACCGTTTTCGCATTTCAGTCTTTGACTGCCGTAGTGTTCAAAGTCGATATATTCCTCTAAGTTCTCATCGTACTCGAAGTGTTCACTGTCACAGATCATATATCTGCCGTAATCCTTGGCGTTATAAATTCCATCGAACATTTCAAATTCATAGGCACTGTCGAAAATTGCATCAAGGTCTTTCATGGTTTGGGGTTGTAAGTCACCTGTGAGATTATTGAGGTATGGTATTTCTTTAGTACCCATTTCAGCAATTCTCTTGGCAATATGATTGATACCGTCAAGTTGCTCTTGATTGTTTTTCGGTAAGGCTTTGAGAATATTTTTCATCTCATCATTAAATATGGTGCTGTCCAGTGTGAACTGGCACTCGGAAACATCTCTTGCACACAATCGTTCCAATGCTTTGGTAAGCTCTGTTTCCACATAGGGCAGATAGAGATATTCCGCAAAGCCGTCCTTACTCAATGTGACGGTTCCCATATTTTCTTCCCAATAATATTGGGGGAAGTGGGTGCCGTCATAGACCTGTTCAAACTCATTTTTGTTTTTGTAGATAATGCCGTATGGGATTACCAACGGATTAGGGTTATCGGCAAGCACCTTTTTGAAATATTCCTCGCCATTCAGTCGGTTTAATTCCTCCATAGTCACACCGCCACGCTCTACGAGGTACATACTCTTGCCTATGGCGTCAAGGTCGCTGAAATCGCTCACAACGCTGGCACAGTGGGTGTTAAAGGTGAGATTGATGAGGCTGTCGATATCATCAATCTGTTCGCCGTAAGCTACTGCATAGAATGTGGTCATTTCCTTTCCGTCAAAGCTGTCCAGTCTTTTGGCAAGGTAATTGAGTTTGTCCAGATTAAAAGTCTTGTTCTGGAGTAGAGCATTGGCTCTGTCATCCATATACACACTATCGACTGTTATCTCAGCTTGACTGTTATTGGAGATACCGAGAACCTCACAAAGCTTGTCGATTTGTTCTTCACTGCAAGGTATTGTAAAACCTGTGGTGCTGTCTTTTGTTTTAATTCTAATATTCAATTTTTGTTCCTCCATTTCTGATTTAGGCTATAAAAAAGAGCCACTTCAAATTGAAGTGACTCTAAGCGTTAGCTTTCATATAGATTTGTGATTTCCAAACCATTTGTTTTTGCATAGTTTACTGTGTACGATGTTCCACCTGATCCACCGTCATAATAGGCAATCATCTTGCTGCATCGGTCTACCATATATCGGTTGCGTTCGTGGTAACAGCCTTGCTTGTAGTGTGTGTTTAGTGTAACAACCTCATCACAGTAGGGCAGAGTATCGTAATAGATTTCTCTGTCTGATTCTTTCCATCGTGATGCCTGTTCCTCGAATGGGATTACTGCAATTAATTTAATGATTTTTGGATCACTCATTTTAATCACTCGTTTTCGCTTTGCTACAATATCCGCACACAGTAAGTCGAAACCATAGCAAGCTCCGAAATAGAATGTGTCAATACCATTTTCTATTGCTTTGTCGATTTCCTCCCATAGTTTCAATTTTAGTTTTTCCATTCCTTCTTCTGTTTTTGGTAGCTTTTCACTGCGATGACCGGTGAAACAAAGTGAGTGTTCTTTTTTCTGCATATTATCGCTCCTTTCATAAATACTAACTATACCATTATCTAATGTAATAGTCTATATGTTTAAGTGAGTTATTTAGTAATATCTTACTATACCGTTAGAAAGGTGTGGTGATATGAAGCTAAAGGTTTTAGAAATACTTGAGCACAAGGGCAAAACTAAGTATTGGTTATATAAGCAGATGGGAATGAGCTACCAGAATTTCAGTCGAATGGTAAACAACGAAACCAAATCCATAAAATTTGATAATCTTGAAGCTCTGTGCCAAATCTTAGAATGTACCCCAAATGACATTTTCGAGTGTCCGGAACTGAATAGGTAAAAAAGGAGTCTGTTTTTGGCAGGCTCTTTTTTACTGCTTCACAGTCATAATCTCATCGCCATATCTCGCAATTAAAAAAGACTGTATAGTGGTTTTAAAGGCAACCTCACCAATCAGAGTTTTATCGGCAAGCTCATTTTCCTTGATGTGGGGCTTACCGCTTGCAATGGTTTTGGCTGCTTGAAATAACGCATAACAGGTTGTGTTAATGCCGGTGAGAGGGATTTCCGATAGTGCAATTTTGTTTGGATAGATGTGATCCTTAGCTCTAACCCAAAGCTGTTCATTCGCTGTCAGCAAATACAGCAGTGCAAGGTTCTGTTTCTTGGTATTTTGCAAAAGGGCGCTGCCTTGTGTAAGGTAAAAATATCTATCCTTGTGATAGGATGACATGAACCATTCGCCGGTGAAGCTGCGGAACAAACCTCGGAGTCGTTTCTTAAAAAAGAAGTCATCTGAATCCCAAAAGCTATCCTTGATAAAATTGGCATATTCGATTTGACCAAAATCTGCTCGGTCTAAAAGATAGGGACAATGTGCCGTTCGGCAGCCGCCCTTGCTGTATTCACTGCAATAGATACACCTCTTGAATTCTTCCTTTTCGTCAATTGTTTTCTGCCCCATGATAAACATTCCTTTCGTTCTCGGTAAAAAATTAGGAACAGACATCATCATCTGTTCCGATTTCTGCAAGCTTGTTCCGTACATAAAATAGCGTGACATTGTTCTCAGGCCTTTCGGTTTTTAGTAGAAATAAAAAAAGACCAAGCCTTTGGATTTCTCCATAGACTTGGCCTTAATTTGAAGTGGCGCCCTTTTTGAAATCACCTATTAAATCCTTTAATTAAAAAGGGCGCTACCTATATATTTGAGTGGGGTAGCTGTACTTTAGGTCATATTCATCGATTTTCATTCCTTTCTCCCGAAACGCAAAGAAGGCTCTGATTTCTTATCTGTGAAATCAGAGCCTTACTTACATTTTATTTGGTTGTAATGAGTGGCGCCCTTTTTTGAAAGGTCGCTTAAAGTGGCTTAAACACTGGGTTTATAGCGATTTGTAAAAAGGGCGCTACTTTTTATTTTACCACTATGTACTTTGTTTTTAGAGCTTATTATGTTCAAAATCGTGATAGTTCGAATACACTGACACCCGAAAAAGCACTAAATGATAACCACAAAAATGCACTCGAAAAAAACGCCTATTTTTGAGGGTGAAAACCCCTAAAAAGGGCGATATCATCGGCATTTCTGCCGATGATATCTTTTTTACCCTATTCTTTTGGTGCGGATAACAGGACTTGAACCTGCACGCATTACGCTCCAGATCCTAAATCTGGCGTGTCTGCCAATTCCACCATATCCGCAAGTGCTTAAAAATTATAACAGAAACTTTATATATTTTCAAGCACTTTTAAAAATAAATGAGAAAGAAAATTTTTGTCTTAAAATTAAAGCATTTTATCTGCTTTAAAACATCATTCAATGGACGCTTAATAAAAAGCAATATATATTCTTTTACTCTTGATTGCATTTATTGATTACTTGTGTTAGACTTATTTTTGTAAAATATTACAAATTAAATTGCTCCGTTTGGTTTGCTTTGCAACTAACAGGGAAGTCTGGTGAAAGTCCAGCACAACCTCCATTACTGTGTTTGACGATTGAAATTTAATCGCTCGTGATTACGCCATTAAGCATTGCTTGAGAAGGTGATATTTCAATTTTGTGCTTTGCACCGTCATAAGTCAGGAGACCTGCCATTTGTGAGTTTTTATGCATTTTTTGGCAGGAAAAATGCAGGCATTTATATTTGTGTTTTCGCTCTGCTTTGCGGAGCTTTTTTATTTTTAAGGAGAGATTATATGAATGCTTTTTTAAAACTGCATCCAATCATTTTAGCATTTTACTTTTTTATTGTAATTACTGTTACCATGTTTTTCTCAAACCCTGTTTTTTTTATTATATCTCTTTTTGCAAGTATTTTGCTTTACTGCTCATTGTTTGGATTTCTAGTTTTTTTAAAAAAGTCTAAAAATTTTGCTGTCATAATCATCTTATGTACTATATTTAATCCTCTATTTTCAAAAAGCGGGAAAAATGTTCTATTAGAATTTTGGAGAATTAAAATAACCTTGCAATCCCTTTTGTTTGGTTTCTCATTTGGTATTATTCTTGTTTGCTCTATACTATGGTTTTTATGTTTATCACAAGTTATTACAAATGAAAAGACGCTATATTTATTTGGCAAACGAATGCCCAAAGTAACTCTTACTATTTCTCTTTCACTTCGGCTTATTCCAGATTTCTTTAAAAAATTTAGTAGCACATCGCAGACACAAAAAGCACTCGGTCTTTATACTCAAAGCGGCTTAAAAGAACAAATAAAATCTGCATCTAGTGTTTTTCTAAGTGTATGCTCAGATGTACTTGAAAGCAGTGCCCAAACTTCGGACTCTATGCGTGCTCGTGGTTTTGGAATTAATAAATACGCTATCTATTCAAAATATAGGTTTTATCAACAAGATTTTTGGGTGTCAAGCATTATAGCTTTACTTGTTTTTGGCTTTGCATTTGGCAATATTTTTGGTGACACAAAATTTTATTATTACCCTACCCTTTCCCCTATTTCATTTAACGCCAACAATATCCTATGCTATTTTTGCTTTGGATTGATTGCATTTTTGCCTATTATTATTAAAATCAAGGAGGATGTCAAGTGGAAATACTTAACATTAAAAATTTAAGCTTTAGCTATCCTGATTGTGAACATAAATGCCTTAACGATATCTCCTTTAGTGTTGAAAGCGGAGAACTTGTTATTCTTAGCGGAATTTCAGGCTGTGGCAAAACAACTCTTTTAAAAATGCTTAAACCGCAAATTTCACCTTTTGGTAAAAAAGTTGGTGACATATCTTTCAGCGGTACAGACCTTAATAAAACTGATGAAAAGTTAAGTGCATTTGAAATTGGATTTGTTATGCAAAACCCTGATACTCAAATTGTTTCTGACAAAGTATATAGCGAACTTGCATTTGGGCTGCAAAATATGGGACTTGATAATAATGATATACAAAGAAAAATTTGTGAGGTTTCTGATTTTTTTGGAATTTCTGACTGGTTTTTCAAGGATACCAGTACACTTTCTGGAGGGCAAAAACAACTTCTTAACCTTGCGAGCGTAACAGTTATGAACCCAAAACTTTTGTTGCTAGATGAGCCTACGGCACAACTTGACCCTATCTCCTCTACACGCTTTTTCGATGCACTTTTAAGGCTTAACCGTGAACTTGGAATTACAATTATTGTTGCAGAACATAGGCTAAATGAACTTTGGGATGTTGCAGACAAAGTAATTCTAATGGATAAAGGTTCAATCCTACTTTGTGACACTCCAAAAAAAGCCACAAAGACCTTAAAGAATAATAGTTCAAATTATCAAATAATAAAAGCTTTACCAAGTGCTGTTCAGATATATAATGCACTAGATATTAAAGGCAAATGCCCGCTAAATGTGCGTGATACACAGCAGTTTTTAAGCGATAATTTCAGCAACGATATTAGATGCTTACCGCATGAAAAATATGAGCACCACCATAATGCAATTTTAGAACTTTGTAATGTTTTTGCAAAGTATGAAAAAAATCTGCCAGATGTTTTAAATGGAGTTAATCTTAAAATTTTTGAAGGTGAATGTGTGTGCCTTCTTGGCTCTAATGGCGCTGGTAAAAGCACACTGCTTAAAGTAGCATCAGGGCTTTTAAAAAATTATGCAGGCAAGGTTAAAATAGACGGCAAAAAACTTGCAGCCTATAAAGGCAACTCAATTTATTCTTATATTGGACTCTTACCACAAAATCCGAGAGAGATTTTTTTATACCAAACAGTTTTAGAGGAATTTTTACATATTAAAGAACAAAGAAAATATAGTGATGATGAATTTGAAAAGCTCAAAATAAATATATGTGAAATGCTAGATATTGCTTCCCTGCTTTCTATGCATCCGTATGATTTAAGTGGAGGTCAAATTCAAAAGGTTGCTCTTGCAAAACTTTTGTTTCTAAAGCCTAAGCTTTTACTTTTGGACGAACCTGTAAAAGGGCTTGATGCATATGCAAAACAAGAACTTGCACATATATTTAAAAAACTTAAGCAAAGTGGTATAACCATTGTTATCGTTACACATGATGTGGAATTTGCAGCAATTACAGCAGACAGATGTGCCATGTTTTGGGGCGGAAAAGTAACATCTATTGATGTGCCACACATTTTCTTTGCAACTAGCAGCTTTTACACCACAAGTGCAAGCAGAATTTCACGACATATCTTTGACAACGCAATAACTTGCGATGATGTTATCAACCTTTGTAACCAAAATAGGAGTGGCATGAGATGAGCCGTCGTGTAATAAACTATATTATATTTCTTTTGCTTATTCCTGCACTTATAATAGTATGGGCAACTACTTTTGACGCACAAAATCCTGCCGCTGTATGCATTATCGTTTGTATCCTTGCCTGTATTCCTTTTTTTACAAGTTTTGAAAAAGACAGTGATGCAGACTCATCACGCCAAATTGTTTTAGTCGCTTCTATCACCGCCTTATGCGTTGCAAGTAGAATAATCTTTGCTGCAATCCCTGGGTTTAAGCCTGTTACCGCCATTATTGTTATTGCCGCATTATATCTTGGACCACAATGTGGATTTATGATTGGTGCACTTACTGCGCTTTTGTCTAACTTTTATTTTGGTCAAGGTGCTTGGACTCCTATGCAAATGCTCGCATGGGGACTTTGCGGATTTTTTGCAGGAATTTTCTCAAATCAGCTTATAAAAAAGCGGGTTTTTCTACTAATCTTTGGCGCATTATCTGGAATCATGTTTTCTTTGATTATGGATATATGGTCTGTTTTATGGATTGATAAGGGCTTTAATATTACACGATATTTTATAATGGTTGCATCTTCTACACCAGCTATGGTCACCTATATTATTTCAAATGTAATATTTATTTTGATTATCGAAAAACCTTTTGGAATAATAATGAAAAGGATAAAAAGCAAGTATGGACTCTAGCCTGCTTGCTTTTTGTTGTTTATTATTAAATGTTGTGATAGAATAATAAAATATAATTTATTTTTAATTTATCGGAGGGATTCACTGTGAAAACTCATAATCTTCCAAAACTAATTGCTACTGCAAAGGGTGAGCAAAAAGCTGAACTCGTACTAAAAAACGCAAAAGTTGTTGATGTTTTTTGTCATCGTATTTATGACTGCGATGTTGCTATTTGTGACGGCGTAATTGCAGGGCTTGGAAAGTATGATGGATTTTGCGAAGTTGATTTGCATGGCAACTATGTTATGCCTTCTTTTGTTGACGCTCACGCACACATTGAATCAAGCATGCTTACACCCGCTGAATACGCTAAAGCAGTTGTGCCAAAAGGTGTAACATCTGTAATTGCTGACCCACACGAGATTGTTAATGTGTGTGGTGAGGACGGATTTAAATTTATGATTGATTCTGCTAAAAACTTGCCTATGGACATTCATTTTATGCTGCCTTCATGCGTACCTGCAACTCCTTTTGACAGCTCAGGATGCATTATTGATGGTGATGAAACACAAAGAATGTTTGATGAGTACAACTGTTTTGGACTTGGTGAGATGATGAATTTCCCTGGAGTTTTAGCAGCTGATGATGACATTATTAAAAAGCTTTCATGCACTGATATTATTGACGGCCACGCTCCAACAGTTGCAGGCAAAGACCTTTGTGCATATACTGCTTGCGGTATAAAAACTGACCATGAATGCATGACAGCCGAAGAAGTGCTTGAAAAAGTTAGCATGGGCATGTATATACTTATTCGTGAAGGCTCAAGTGCACAAAATCTTAAAGACCTTTTTACTGCAATCAATAGTCATACCTTGCGTAGACTTTCTTTTTGCACAGATGATAAACATTTGGATGATATTTTAGCACAAGGCACAATATCGCATTGCATAAACAAAGCTATTGAACTCGGCGTTGACCCAATCGATGCAATAACTATGGCCACTATTAACAGCTGTGAATGCTATGGTCTTAAAAATCAAGGGGCTATTGCACCAGGGTATAAAGCTGACCTTTTAGTTTGCGGAGATTTATCTGCACGAAATATTTTGCAAGTTTATAAAGCTGGAAAGCTTGTTGCAAAAGACGGCAAAGCAATGTTTGAAGCTCCAATTGTTGACTCATCTAAAGTCACAAACACTATTCATTTAAAACCAATTCTTTTGAGTGACCTTGAGCTAAAATTTGACCCAGAATGTACGGTGATTGAAGTTTTCCCTCACACTCTTTACACTGCTGGTATTCATTGTGAAAGCCCACAGGGACTTAATCTTGCTGCTGTTATTGAAAGACACAAAGCAACTGGAAACATAGGAAAAGCCTTTGTTAAAGGTATATCTATAAAAGGTGGCGCAGTTGCACAAAGTATTGGTCATGATTCACACAACATTTGCGTTGTTGGCGACAATGAGCAAGATATGCTAAAGGCTGTTGAATCTCTTGGCACACAAGGTGGAATAAGCGTTGTAAAAGATGGTGATGTTTGCGCTGTATTTAAACTGCCTGTTGGTGGACTTATGACTGATAAGCCTGCAAACATAGCACTTGAAGAATACACCGCTGTGTGTGATGCGTTAGCAAAAGTTTGCGATAGCAATGATAATTCGCTCTTTATGCTTATGTCATTTATGAGCCTTTTGGTAATCCCTGATGTTAAGCTTTCTGACAAAGGTCTGTTTGATGTTAACAAGTGGCAGTTTATTAAATAATTTTTGATTTTGACATTAGTCAATTCACATACTTTTTTATACTAACTTACAAAAAAATCCCACTGATTAAATCAGTGGGATTTTTTTAATTTATCAATTATTTATTTATGAAATCTCTCTTCTCTGAATCAGGAAGGTCAAGTGCAAGAGTTCCGCCTGGATTCATAATGTTGTTAGGATCAAAGTACTTTTTAAGTGCCTTATAAACCTTAAACTGTTCTGTACCAATTTGTGCCTCAAGCCATGGAGCTGTCATCTTACCAATACCATGATGATGACTCATTGCTGCACCATATTTCTGGATATTATCCATAATGCCTCTCTGATACTCAAGATACTCATCAAGATCATTCATCTTTGCTTCAAATATGAAGTAAATATTTGAACCCTGCTCATAAAGGTGAGACATATGTGCAAAGCAGATTGTGTCCTCACGGCTGTTGCAATATTCCAAAACATTCTTATAAACATCCATGAAGTTCGACCAGTTTACCGAACACTCAAGTGTGTCAAGCATAAGACCATAGTCACCCATATCCTCACGAAGATAAGGATCTCTGAAACGGCCTGTTTCCCATTTTGCACAGGCGTAGCCTGAAATGCTCATTGCACCATATTTTTTGCAAGTCTTTTTAACAAACTTCTTAACATTCTTTGCAAAGTTTTCTTCACCGTCGGAGAAACCAAGAAGCATAACTCTTTCGCCGTCTTTATAACCACGCATTTCAAAGAACTTATCTATTGGTGTATCTGTTATACCATAAAGACTAAGGCCATATGATGTTTCGCCTGGGTCAGAAAAACGGAATATTGATGGATGACCACACTGGCTCTGCATAACTTCTCTAGCTGCCTCAACGGCACTCTCCCAGTTTTTGAAAAGGAAACCAAAACGCTGACGATTTTCAGGCATAAACTTAAATACTTTAAGTGTAACATGTGTAAGGACGCCAAATGCACCCTCTGAACCCATCATAATTTGATCAATTGATGGACCTGTTGCACACCTTGGATATTTACCTGTTTGAATAATTCCAGTAGGTGTTATATACTCCTGGCTAAATACAATATCTTCAATCTTGCCAAAGTATGTGGAGTTTTGACCTGCACCTCTAGTTACAACCCAACCACCAACTGTTGAATACTCAAAGCTCTGTGGAAAATGTCCGCAAGTATATGTTCCCTTTGCACCAAACTTTGAAAGTGTTGTGGAAGCATTGTTAAGGATTTCCTCAAGAGCTGGACCCATCATACCTGCTTCAACTGTAATTGTAAGATTTCTTTCATCAAAGCTAATAACCTTGTTAAAATTCTGGCTAAGATCAAGAGTAACACCATTGCAAATAGGCTCTGCTCCTCTTGTAACTGATGAACCTCTACCATAAACATAAAGAGGAATCTTTTTCTCGTTACAATATGCAACAATCTTTATAATCTCTTCTCTATTGTTTGGATACAAAACAACATCAGGAAGATTTTCAATTATTTTTTTACGAAGACGCATAAGGTCAATCATAGTCTTACCATATGCAACTCTAAGGCGATTATAGCCATCTGTCTTTACATTATCATTGCCAACGATTTCTGCAAACTTTGCAAGTGTCTCTTCACTGAGCTTGCAAGGAACATCTATCTCAACAGGCTCCAAGCCCATTTCCTGCTTTGCTTTAAAATCATCATCTGTCATATGGAATACATTTTTCATTAACTTATAAAGTTTTTTACTAGGTGCCTTATATTCTGTTTGGCTACCCCATTTTAAAATTGAACGATATGAATCTTTTGGTGCTTCCTGATGGTACCAATTAGGCATAAACTCATTTTTCTTTGACATATTAAATACAGCTCCTTTAAGATATTATTAGTCTTCAAACCTTGTTTTATTTACTTTTAAAGTCATGTCAGATGTTGCAACTATATCTGTTCCAAACACATCAGCCAAAACAACTTCACCAACTTTTAACCTTTTTTTAACAGTTATTGCATTTATTTTCTTCATTGCTTCAAAAATTTTACCCTTTGGAAGCTCGCCAACTGTCTTTACAGAAAGCAGTGGAAAATCTTCAAATTTTGTTGCAACTGTTGTTGTTATACTTCTTGTTGGATTCGTAAGCTCATTTTTAGCAAACTCAACGCCCCTTTTACAAGCTGCATCAAAAACCTCTATTTTATCGCCATCCTGCTCAACTCTCATTTGGCAACCGTTGGGGCAGACAATACATGTCATTTCTTTTATCATTTTGAATCCCCCATTCTAAGCGTCGCAATCGTAACCTTGCTCTTTGGAGTTACCTTGACAGCCTCCATCTCTGATGGTAACAAACGCTTATATTTCTTATTGAGTACAATATCATCATCAAATGAAAGAGATACTCTGCGGTCTCTGCAATCCGTCCTTGAACGGAAATACAAATTAAGCTCGCCACCTTTTGTTGAATCATAATACTGAGGAACTACATAAAGGAATTCCTTATTGTTGTACTCTATCTTTACATTGTTTCTCTGCTGTGGCTTATAGTTTGCTGCAAACTTACCTGCAAGCTCACCGCTCTCTGAAACATAATCAGCCAAATCATTAACATGTAATGCATTACCGCACGAAAATACACCTGGAACACTTGTCATAAAGCATTGGTCAACAACTGCTCCCTTTGTTGCAAAATCAAGCTCAATATCAAGCTTTTGTGCAACCTCATTTTCTGGCAAAAGTCCAACAGATAAAATAAGTGCATCACAAGGGATTATTCTTTTTGTACTCTCAATTGGGTTAAAGTTTTTATCAATACTGGCAACTTCAATTGCCTCTACTCTCTTTTCACCTATAACTCTTGTAACAGTTGTTGATAAATGAAGAGGGATATCAAAGTCATTAAGGCACTGTGCAACATTCCTTGCAAGACCTGCGGGAGTATCTTTAATCTCATAAACTCCCTCTACCTCTGCACCCTCAAGAGTAAGGCGGCGTGCCATAATCATTCCAATATCACCACTGCCAAGAATTACGCAACGCTTTGCTGGCATATAACCCATAATATTTACAAAATACTGTGCTGTACCTGCCGAATAAATACCCGCTGGCCTGTCACCATGAATAAATACCTGTCTTGATGTTTTCTCTCTACATCCACAAGCAAGAACAAGTGTATCTGCATAAAATTTAATCATGCCTTCAGCACTTTGAACTTCAAGTTCAAAACCGCCAACATCAAGTTTTTTAACATCTGTCAAAAAAGATGATGTTATATAATCAACCTTACTTTCAAGCATTTGCTGAATATATCGCTCTGCATACTCAGGGCCTGTAAGCCTTTGACCAAAACGAAGAAGCCCAAATCCATCATGTATGCACTGCTTAAGAATTCCTCCAAGCTTTGCTTCACGCTCTATAAGAAGAACCTGTGCGCCTTCATTTGCTGCGGACACAGCCGCTGCAAGACCTGCAGGGCCACCGCCCAATACACATACTCTGTAATGCTGTTTCATTATTTTGACGCACCTCCTTTAGGAGTCTTTTCAAACAATAGATTTGAATCTCCGCCACTCTTTGTTATTTGGTCAGGTGTTAATCCCGTCTGCTCACAAATTATTTTTGTTACAAGTGGTGCACAAAAACCGCCCTGACATCTTCCCATTCCTGGTCTTATCCTACGCTTTATTGCGTCAACTGAGGTTGCAGGAAGTGGAGAATTAATTGCATCTATAATTTCGCCTCTACTTATTTCTTCACAACGGCATACTATTACGCCATAATCAGGATTTTTTTTGATTACCTTTTGCTTCTCTTCAAAACTAAGTCTGTCAAGATGAGGTGTTTTTAATCTACACGGATTAAACTTGTCATTCGGAACAACCTGCATACACTCTGAGAGAACATCCACTGTGATTTTGCTAATTTCTTCTGCAATTGCAGGAGCTGATGCAAAACCAGGTGACTGAATGCCCGCTGCGTGTATGAGGTTTTTAACATATTCCGAACGCTCAATTACAAACTCCTCTTCGTACGTACACGCACGAATGCCCGAAAAGTATGTAATTGTATCAGACGGCTGAAAAGTTTTGATAAGCTTCAAGTGCTTATCCATAACCGCCTGTATATTTTCTCTGTGCGTAGAGAAATCCTCCTTGAGCGGTTGCTCATAGGCGTCTGGACCAACAAGAACATTGTTATCAATTGTTCTCATAACTCCGCCACCTTTGCTGGTTGACTTAATCATGTCGGGACTAACAAGTCCCATTGAACGAGTTACATCTAATCCCTTTTTCTTATCTAAAATTACTATCTCACCTTTTCTTGGGTGAATAGAGAAGAATTTGTCATCAGCCATTGCTGCAACATTGTCTGAGAAAACGCCAGCAGCATTAATAACAGTTTTAGGATACACTGTTCCTCTGTTTGTGTGAACACTTGTGATTTTGCCACTTTCCTTTACCATTGATGTAACAATAGTATCAAGGCTTATTTGTGTGCCATTCTCAACTGCACTTTCTGCCAAAGCAACTGTAAGCTTATATGGTGAAAGAACACCAGATGATGGAAAAGAATATCCTGCAACTGCTTCGTCAGTAATATTAGGCTCTAACTGTTCAAGCTTTTGCCTATTTACATACTCCATTTCAATGCCATAATGCTTTGACCTATACTTAAAAAGAGCACCTGCGCCATATGCAAGCGCCTTGTTTGAAAACAAAATAAAGTTGCCATGTCTTTCAAAAGGAATATCCAGCTCCTTACAAAGCTTTGTGTACATCTCATTTCCTTTTACATTCATTTTTCCACGAAGTGTATTTGCGTGTGATGCAATACCTGGATGTATCATACCATCATTTCTTGATGATGCATGCATTGCAACATCACTCTCTTTTTCAAGAAGAAGAATATCTAAATTGTATCTTGACAATTCACGAGCGATTGAACATCCAATAACACCTCCGCCTATGATTACAACATCAGGCTTGCGATTATCAATTGCTCCGTCAACAACCTTTGGTGCTCTTATTGCAGGCTCTATAAAGCCCCTAAGCTTAACTTCGTTAACAACACCTTTATAGCCGAATTTTGTAGCCACTTTACCAGCTTCAACTATGTCTTGCCAGTTTCCAAGCTCACCTTCAAGCTTTATTGAATTGTGCCATTCACTGCATTCAATACCTGGATAGCCTTTTTTCATCAAAGTATTATGTAGCTTTTCTACTTTTGTAGGCACAAAAAATCACCTCTTCTTCCGTGTTTTTATTGTGTTTCAAAAATTTACAATGCTTTACAAAAATCTTTTTAAAAATAATAGTTGTTCAGTTGTCCGTACATCTTGACTTTATTGTATCAATTATATATACTTTTGTCAATGAAATTATTCTTTGCACTTTTTGTGCATAACTAACAATGGAGATATTACCATGATAGATAAAAACAGTTCAGCCCCACTCTATGTACTTGTAAAAGAGTATATAATAAAACTTATTATTTCTGGTGAATATCCTGCTAACACTCAGCTTCCTACCGAATATGAGCTGATGAAAAGTTTGGGAGTAGGAAGAGCTACAGTGCGTACTGCTCTTGCTCAACTTGAAAATGAGGGAACAATAATTAAAAAACACGGTGTCGGCACTTTTGTAGCACAAAGAGGTAGGACATTTGGCTTTGAGCCATTTATCTCTCTTACCTTTATGCTTGAAAAAATAGGTGTTAAAGGCACCAACAATTTAGTCGAGCTAAACAAAATCACAGTTTCTGATGGTATGCTTACTAAAGGTTGGGATGTTGGAAAAGAAATCTATCATGTAAAAAGACTTAGATATGCCGAAAACTATACGATGGCTATGGAAGATTTTTACCTTACAGAGGAACTTTATAAAAAGGTTGAGGGAGCTGACATGTCAGTTTCAATCGCTCACACCCTTCTTTCGCAGATTGAATGGCCTGTAGAGAAGATTGATAATCAAATCATTGTAAGACTCCCAAATAAAGAGGAAGCTCAAACGCTTCTTTTAAAGGATGATTCAAAAGTCGTTGAACTTACTCGATGGATGTATTTTGAGGGTTTTGACTGTCCGCAAAACTTCGTAAAATTTGTAATTCCTTTAAACATTCTTGAATATCCATTTTTAAAATAATCTTGAATTTGAGGCATCTTTTAAAAATCGCCTTAATTATATTAATTTAAGAGGGGAAAAAAATCATGAAAACTAATAATACTTTAAAGAACATTGTACTAACTGCACTTTTTGCCGCTATTATATCCGTAACGACAGCATATATTTTACATATACCTGTTGGAACAAGCGGCGGATACATTCATGTTGGGGACTGCTTTATTTATCTTGCAGCTTGCTTTTTACCATTACCATATGCCATGCTTGCAGGTGCTATTGGTGGCGGAATTGCAGACCTTTTAACAGCACCTATGTGGATTTTGCCAACAGTTATTATAAAAGCTATTCTCACTATACCATTCACAGCAAAAACTGAAAAGATTTTAACTACAAGAAATGTTATTGCGTTGTTCGTTGGCACTGCAATAACTTGTGGTGGATATTATGTTGCCGAAGCTATTATGTTTGGTAACTGGGCAGCCCCACTTGCTTCTATGGTCTTTAGCCTTGTTCAGGCAACTGGAAGTGGAATTTTATTTGTTATAATCGGTGCAGCTTTTGATAAAGCCAACATAAAAAATAAACTAATTAATATGCACTAATGCTTAATTTTTAAGAGGTGATTTTATCAATATTAAATCTAAAAATC
Source organism: Negativicutes bacterium (assembly GCA_009930275.1). The sequence goes on along the minus strand of RZYP01000007.1, from coordinate 5,571 downwards.
TAGGCTTCGGATTAATGCGTTTGCCTGTTTTGGCAAACGGTGAAATTGACATTGAACAAGTAAAAATGATGGCTGACAAGTTCCTTGAAAGTGGCTTTAACTACTTTGACACAGCTTTTGGATACATGGACGGTAAGTCTGAAGAAGTGTTTAAGCAAGCCGTTGTAGACAGGTATCCACGAGATGCATTTGTTGTAGCTGACAAAATGCCAATGTGGGAAGTAGAGTCAGAAGAAGACCTTGATAGGATTTTTAATACACAACTTGAACGCACTGGTGCTGAATATTTTGACTTTTACCTTCTGCATTCTTTATATGAAGGCACCTTTAAAAAAGCAGAAAAATTTGGTGCATGGGAATTTTTAAAACAAAAGAGGGCACAAGGTAAAATAAAACATCTTGGATTTTCTTTTCATGACAGTGCTAAATGTCTTGAAACAATATTAAAAAGATATGATGACTGTGATTTTGTACAATTACAAATAAACTATGCTGATTGGGACAGCGAAACAATTCAGTCCCGACTATGCCTTGAAACTGCACGAAAACACAACAAACCAATAATTGTTATGGAGCCTGTTAAGGGTGGTTCGCTTTCTGCTCTTCCAAAAAATGCTAGTGAGCTTTTAAAAAAGGCTGAACCAAAGTGGTCTGTTGCATCATGGGCTATTAAATTTGCTGCTGCACAAGATGGTGTTATGATGGTTTTAAGTGGCGTGTCTAATTTAAGCCAGTTGCAAGATAATATAAATATTTTTGAAGACTCTGAGTCTCTTAATGAAAATCATATTAATCTTATCAATCAGGTTGTTGAAATTCTAAACTCTATCCCCACAATTCAATGTACAAATTGTAGATATTGTGTAAGCAACTGTCCAAGCAAAATACCCATTCCTGATATAATTAATTTGCTTAATATCTATAATACTTATTGCAATATTAGTGGTCCTAAAAAGAGCTATGAATGGACTGTAGCAAATACTGGCAAAGCAAGTGATTGTATTTCTTGCAAACAATGTGAAGCCCTTTGCCCTCAGCACCTCAAAATCATTGATGCTATGAGCAAATCTGCCAAACTTTTTGAAGACTAAAAATCTATATGATTATAAAAAAACAGCACCGTAAACACGATGCTGTTTTTGTTTTATCAATCATCTGCGCTCATCTCAAAAGGATTTTTTGGGATTTTCCTTGCAGGTTGCGGATTTTCTACTGTCTCCGCTTTATATGTCTGCTGTACTCCCGCTGGAGTGTAAGGCAATCCTAAGCTTTCCGAATCCTTTGGAGGCTGATTATACTGTGGTGATGCATATGTTTGAGCTGAAGTAGCCGGTGCTTTTGGTGGAACATATGCCTGTGCTGGAGTAGCCGGTGCTTTTGGTGGAACATATGCCTGTGCTGGAGTAGCCGGTGCTCTTGGTGGAACATATGCCTGTGCTGGGGTAACTGGTGCTTTAGGTGGAACATATGCCTGTGCTGGAGTAGACGGTGCTTGTGGTGGTACATATGCCTGTGCTTGTACGCCTTGATTTTGAGGTACATAAGCAGGCTTTTGTGGAACCTTATATGCTTCATTTACCTTTGGATTTTCCTCTTCATAATCCATATCCTCAGCATAAGACCTCACTGCGCTACCAGGAAAACTAATTCCTCTAAAATGTGATTTAATTGAATTGTTATTCGATGAATATTCATTATAACTATGATTGTAATTATCTTGTGATTCTCTATCTATATACTTTTTATCGCCATCATAGTAATCATCATCAGGGCCATCATAGTTATTTTCGTTTTTTTTTACAAAGATAAGATAACTTACTCCAAAACCAACTAACACAAATACAACACAAAGAACTATTGTAAGCCAAATTGGTGTTCCACTTGATTTTACATTGTCTGATATAGCTGAATCTATAGAGCCATAAACTCCATTTGCTGGAGCACGCATTGCAGTAAGTGTATATGTTTCTTTTGTGCCATCCTCAGCAGTACAAATAATTTTTATATCATTAGCTTTACCTGCAACAAGGTTTGTAGCACCCTCAATCGTTACGGTTGATTTAGCAGATGCTGGTAATCCTGACAGTATTAAATTTTCTGTTTCGTATGGAAGCCAAACAATATATTCCTTTACTGCTGGATCAAATGCAGGTGAAAGAACAAATCCATCAACTGTAATTCCTGAAAGCTTCGTATCCTTATTAAGTGCCGCGGTTGTTGCTGTGGTTGCCGTTGTTGTTGGTGCGTTTGGATCCTGTGCTCTAGTTACATAAAGAACATAAGTCTTTGTCACTCCACCCGTTGCCTTAACCGTTATCTTTATTGTATTAGTTCCAACAGCAAGATTTTTACTAGTCATAGATACTGTTGATGTTGAATCCTGCGTTGATCCTGATACATCAAGCTTGTCTACAGAAAAGTCAACAGATGCTGTGTACTTAGTTACTGAAGGATTAAACGCTGGTGAAAGCGTTACATTTTTGACTTCTAAAGAACCAAGATTTGCATTGCCTGTTTTAGGAGTTGTTGTTGTAGAAGATGCTGTTGTTTTCACTGATGCCGTTGTTGTTGGTGAAGCTGTTGTTGTAACTGGTGCTGCAATTGTTGCACTATATGTTGCAGATGTATATGCTTCTGCACCTGTATCCGTCGCCTCAACATCTATAACTGATACACTAATAGATGTGCCCGTAGCTATAGAAGTAGCAACCTTAAAAGTCATAGAAAATAAAGATTTGCTTGAAGTTATTGGATGAGTCATATCACTATCTTCTGAGAAAAAAGTCGTTCCATCACAAGTCAATTGCCATCCACTTACTGAATTTGCTGAGCTAACATATGTTAGCTTTGATGTGTCGTAATTTACCTTGCCCGAAATAATTGAAAGCCCTTGTTTCCCAGAAGTGATATCAGAAGCACCAATATTGAAATAAACAGTTATTGTATCTCCTGCTCTTACAGTACTTGGGCCAGTTACACTCGAAGAAACTGATAAAGCAAAAGTGTTAATAGGCAACACAACCGCAACCAAAAGCATTACCGTTGAGAGTATTGCTACAATTTTTTTCATAATGTTTTCCTCCGTATAAGTTGGTTAAATATTAAATATTTTTTTGCATTTATGGGTGGAGATATCTATCTTTTGACATTGCGTAATCTAAAACACTAATTCCATTACTATCATTCATGTCACTAGCAATAAAAGCAATCCCCGTAAGAGTTGATCTTTGAAGAATATGTTCTTTCACTTTAGCCAAATCCAAAACAGAAATTCTTCCATCCCCAACTCCTGTTGAACCACCGCCAGAAACGTCCCCTTTAATAATTACTGTAAATTCTTGCTTTACAGTTTCACCGTCCATAATTTTAACTACAAATCCTGTTCCGACGGTAGCTGTGTCTGGCTGTGAAACGCCATCTTTATATATTTGTATAAATTCGCCCTCATTAACATTTGCCTTAAATTGTTCTACTGTTGTTGATGTTGAAACATCAGTAACAATTTTTTTGGTTTCTTCACCTATAGTAACATCTTCAACCGCATATGTACTCGAAGTTATATTATCTGGAGCTGCAAGCGTAATAAAAAAGTCAGCACTTGCACTGAGAGCTTGTTCTCTTCCTGCAGCTATTTTAGATTCTTCGGTTTCTGTTGCCTCAACATTAACGAGAACATACTTAGAAGATGGTGAATATGATTTTGATACATCAATAGATATTTCCGTTTCACTATTGTTATAAATCTTTGTTGAATCTGTTCCAATAAGCCCATCTAAATGTGTTTGATAATTTTCTATAGTATATCCATCTAAAGGTAACTCTGGAATTGTAAAACTCAAGAAAAATTTTGCTTCATATCCAGTTATGCTACTAAAATTTGCATCTGCTAATGCTTTTTTGTTTGCTACATACTCTGCCTGCTTTGTTGCAACTGCATATTTTGCTGTCTTTTCCCAATAGTAACAATCTGTTTCATCTATTGAACCAAGTCCGTTGCCAACTATACCACCAGCATAGAATTTATCAGTTGTACTATTTGATATAATTTGAGTCATTACACCGCCCAAATTTTTTGCGTCATTTATAAGCTTTACTTCCGTTTCGTCATCCATAAGCTTTGAACTCTCGCCTGCAATACCACCTGACGCAAGATAGGCATTTTCCATTATAGTGTCAAAGCCAATGTCTATAAGCGTTTCTGATTCGGCTAAATAATAGCTAGTATAAACTGAACCTGTGTTTACCACTGTGCTTATAGAACCGCCATTATTAAAACCAACAATTCCTCCTGCTACCGCATAAAGAGACCTAGAATAAGCATAGACACCATCAAAGTTATTTGCATCTAAAATAATGCCTTTATTTAATGCTGTAATACCGCCTGAGTATGCTTTATACTGTGTTGAATCTGTTATCTCTTTTTGAGTTACAGATATAACTTTTGATTCGCTTGTAACATTGTTAATCAAACCTCTTGTATCATTACTTGCTGCTATACTTCCAGCATAAGCATCTCCTTCCTCGGAGTTTGCTATAAAACCAGAACCAGTAACCCCTGATACATCAGATCCATCAACAAATATTGCTTTCAATACATCATTTGTAATTAAAGTATCCGCATCTTCTGCAGTAGGCTTATCTGCAATAGTAATATCTTTTATTGTGCCTGCATTTATTGCAAAAAGCCCTGCATATACACTATTTTGTCCTCCAGCATTTGACTGAAGATTATATATGGTTTTACTATCTCCATAAAATATTCCAATAAAAGGTTCTGCAGAAACTACCGATTGATCATCCTCAACTTTAGTAGTTACACCAAGTGGTATCCAGCTTGCACCCGAATTATAAAATGCACCTTCAAACCCAATTTCTTCAGTTATATATTCCGGTAATGTTCTACCCACAAAAATATCTGTGAATGTTGTCTCAAGTGCTGTAGAATTTTCTGTAGTAATATATCCCTCGTTGGCTTCTGAATCTTGAAAATCCCAATCGAGGAAAAGCACATCGCTTGTCATCTTATAACAAGCCGACATATTATTTCTTACATTATTAAGTTGTTCTATACTACTAATCTGATATGGAGCATAAATTCTGCCATTACCGCCTGCAAAATTTACGGAGTCTACATCAAAATCCTCAAAGCTTACAGCACCCACATATGTAATTTGTGGATATGGATAGCCATCTTCTATACTCCACCCATTGGCACTAAAAGTTGAAAAGTTTGAAATATCACCCATCTGTGCTTCTGTTAATTTATAGTCATTGTCAGTCCTATTACCATATTGAACCAAAGCCGTTTCCTCATGATAATATGAATTGGTAACAGCCGCAAGATTATCTTCGTCTTGGTTTCCTATTATACCACCAACAAGTAAATTACCTCTAATTGTACCTGCATTGTATGTTCTGTTAACTGCACCTTTATTGTCACCTACAATGCCTCCAACTGGTATAAGTGGATTAGTAGTTTTTACATATACTGTTCCAGTATTAAAACAATCAACAATTGTTTTATTCTCGTTATTATAACCCGCAATACCACCTAACTGTAATGATGTAAAC
>RZYP01000201.1 GCA_009930275.1 Negativicutes bacterium | reverse complement strand
ACCTTGACTGTTGAAAGCTCGGGGATCCATCTCATACATATTCCGCGGAAGATCTCCTCAGGCAGAATATCGGAAACACGACCCCTTAAGTCAGCAGTGGTCTCAATAATTTTTTTTCTCCTGATGTCCCCGAAATCCATCCTGAATTACTCCTTATCCAAAAATGCCGAATCCAAAATGCTGTCTATATACGATACCTTGTCCGTTTCCTTTTTAATTTCTTTTGTTTGTTTTTGATGTATGGCGTCTCGCGCCATGCCTTCAGTCCATAAGGTCTTCGTCTTACTTTCCGTATATGGCAGTTTTTTTTCAGTAATATCCGTGGCTTCTTTTGTATCCAGAAATGCCTTGTCGATTATCGCTTCTTTTTCCAGAATATCCGTATCGACAAATGCATCTTCAAGCAGATTATCAACTGCCGGATCGGTTTCAGGTCCTTTATTTTCAGAAATACTGCTGTCTTCCGGGGTCCCAGGCTTAATAACATTTCTGTTTTCCGCCTTTTCTTTTTTAACAAGTCTTCCGGTTTCACTGTCTACATACCATTCTCCGTCCATGCCGGCGTCTTTCAGCAGCCCGGAGGTCTCTTCAGCCGCGCTCTCCTTTATAAGCTTAGCCTTGTCCGGGTCAATGGCCCCCGGATTGCTGTTGATAAGATCTGTTATTCTTGCAGACTGGGGTTCCATGCCCGCTATACTGCCTTCCATGACAGATCTCATGACCCTTTTTTCGTACTCTGTCCCTTCGGCCGCAATGGTTTCCAGGGAAGCTTTCCTTATCTGTTCCTCGGCTTCATGGGCCGGATACCTTTCGCATGAAGACGCCGCCCATATCGCGGGATTCGGATATAGGGCGCCCTCCGGCAGTGCGTTCAGGATATTGATAAGCTTGCGTATGGGGTCAGTGTTGCCGACCATAAATACGTCTCCTTCGGGAAATGAGCTTTCGTCAGGCCACTTTTCAAGGTACGATACGGCAGCCATATCCCGCGCTGCGAAAACGGCGTCTGCCGAGCGGAGCATCAGCGCGCTCATAAGCCTTTCTATCCATTTGTATATTTCCCTGTCGCACTTTTCGTAAAACTCGGCATAAAACTCCGCAGTATCCGGATTGTTTTCCATTTTTATCTTCGGCAGGGGGCTGTAATAGAGAAATGTTCTATGATATCTTTCGCTCTCGTCGGTCTTTTTTATAAATGACGGATATCCTGCTTTTTCAGCTGTGTCAGGGGATAGCTTAACCTCTGTTTCACACCTTTTCAGCTGCATTATATTGTGGGCCGGGATCGTTTCCCTGTCCGGGAATACTTCAATTGGGACAGCTGTGCCGTCTTCGTTTATATTGAGCTTCCTGCGCCATATGGTGTTCGACAGATGAAAGCGGTAATGTCCGGCAAGGTTGGAAAGAAGGTCGTACCTCCATGCCCTTCCGGCTACGATAGGAGCGGCTGATCTCATTGCACCCCTGAGCACTCTGTCGTCCCAGAACTCCTTTATCCCGTACCTGTCCATTTCCATGGCATATATCATCTCCATGGCGAACAGAAGACATCCTGCGATACTTTCATTTAGAGTGCTGGACTCGTTCAGTATCATGGTCTTCCCATACATAAGAAAGTCACGGGAATCAAGGAGAGGAAACGTGATATGCCAGTTCAGCTCCGCATCCATAACCATCGATGGCGTGAGTATTTCGGGAACGTCATGCAGTATTTTCAATAGGAACCGCCTCCGCCGGGATCCGAAGATACCCGTGATATTGACTATTGTAATAGTATATCTGAAAAAATACAGGCAATATTGTTTATTGTGTCCCCGGACAGACATGAGGGGAAGGATAATCCCCTCCCCTCATATAAATATTCTTGCAATGTTTGCAGTTTCGTAAATGTGCTAACATCGTGGTCACATATTAAAATATCTCCGCTTCGTTTTTAGACATCCGCAATAATTGTTATTGCCGCCCCAGTTCCAGTGATAGTGTTCCCGTGATTATTTCTGATGTAATGATTCGCTCCTGCTGCAAAAAGTATTCTCATACATTCCATCTGTCCTTTGAGTGCAGTTATATGCAATGGAGTATTGCCGTTTACATCAATGACCTCGTCAATATCGGCACCCTCTTCTATCAGGGCTTCCAGTCTTTCCGGGTCCCCTTTTTCAATAGCCTGGCAGATATCCTGCCGGTAATTCGCTATAGAAGGGTTTTCGGGTGTATTATCGGGTGTTGGATCATTAACATCAAAAGTTATCCCTGCGTCCTTAAGTTTCCTGATCGATTCAAGGATGTATTTTGTCTTTTCTTCTTCTGTGTTCACTACAGGGGCGTTGTCCAGAAGTATTTTTATCACTTCCGTCATGCGAACGGTCTTATCAATAGATCGGTCTTCCATAATGTTCCCCCTGCACTGACATTGTATTTTTCTCAGCCTCTTTCACAGATTTTTGCTGCATATTGTACAGCTCAGGGCCTGTATCCTGATCAGATCCGAAATTATCAGATCGCTTAAATCTCAGTATATAAGCGTTAGTAAGTTGTGGCGTTTAATATTATATATTTATACAAAAAACCTCGAAAAATATATTTTTTTTCTGGTTTTTCAGCTTAAACATTATAACTTTCAGCCCAAATACTACAACACAGGCTTATTCCAATTAAATATGTTTATTAAATATATTTTAAAAATTTAAACTTGTAAGTATTACTTACAAGTTGGCTGTGTGCATTAAATATTTAAATCACCCGGCTGTACCGGCTCCGGTATTGGAATACCTTCACTGATCCACGTTTCAAAATTGCTCTCCATTATCTCTTTAAGTGCTGCAAGAGCTTCTGTTTCTGTTTCTCCCCATGCATACGTTGACAGTGCACCAAGAAGCGGTACCCTGGCAATATATCCTCCGCCACTGCTTTGCGGAAGTTTTGTTATTATTTTTTCATAAGGAAGCTCCATATATCTTTTAATATTTTCTTTCATATATCTATCACACAGCTTTCATATTTGCTTTCATATTTCTCGGGATATTCGCGTTTTAAAATGTCTGCGGCAGTCATACCTTCC
>RZYP01000200.1 GCA_009930275.1 Negativicutes bacterium | reverse complement strand
GGAAATCAACCGCGAGAAAAGCGGTATCCGCAGACCGGTACATTTTCAAATACCGGGATACGGTTTTGTGCCCGTTTACCGAAAAGGAGAGCGAGGCAACTACCAACTTGTTATCTCAAAGAAGAAGTGGAAAGCGTTAAAGCAGAAGCTGGATATTTCGGTGATATTGACCCCCCTGCAGTAATTGGTTCAAAAAACAGACAGCATGACAATATTACAGTTTTTTTCTTAAACTTTCACCTTTAAGTTCAATTCGGTGCGATGTGTGTACCAATCGGTCGAGTATTGCATCGGCAATTGTCTCTTCTCCAATGATTTCGTACCAGCTGGCAACCGGTAACTGGCTGGCTATAATGGTTGCCTTCCGGGCATGACGGTCTTCGATAATTTCCATTAGATCCATCTGTTGTTGCTTTTCAAGGTGCGAGAGTCCAAAATCATCGAGTATGAGCAGGTCCGTTTTCGAGATACTTTCGAAAAATTTGTAAATGCTACCATCAATGCGCGACATTTTAGTTTTTATTAGCAACTTTTGGAGGTTATAGTAGGCTACTTTATACCCCCGGCTACAGGCATGATGCCCTAAAGCGCTTGCGATAAAACTTTTACCACAACCTGTTGCACCGGTGATAAGCACGCATTGTCCATTGTCGATGTAATCACCTGTTGACAAATGGGTTATCTGTGCCTTGTCGAGTCCGCGAGAACTTCCGTAAAGCAGCTCTTCGAGCGATGCCCGGTAGCGAAACCGGGCTCCTTTACGAAGCCTTTCTGTTCGGTTATTGATACGTTGTTGGTCTTCGGCCTGCAATAATAGCTCGAGACCTTCGGACAACGACAGCTCGTGATGTCTGCGAGTTTCCAGCATAGCGTTCCAGCTTTGAGCCATTCCTGTTAGCCGAAGCGTTTTCATTTGTGTTTCTAATTGATTCATTTTATTTGCTTTAATGTTAAAAATAAAAGTTGTTCCTATTGATAAGATGCAGCTCCCCTTATGTTTTCATGGCCGGGCAGTTTCTTTCCACTAACCTGCTCTGAGGGCAGTGCCATATTGTTTCTGATGATATTTTTGATAAAGCTGTAGTTGCAGTTATCGTAATCGAGTGCCATTTGGCAAGCTGTTCCGAAAAGTTCTGGATCGGAGTACCTACACAGGCTTAGAAGTCCGTCGCACGAGCGATAAAGAAGCTCGGGATAAACATCTTTACGAGAGAACATTTGCTCCATAACATGGTAAAGAACCTCCGATTTTAAGCGGGCAAGTTTCTTGTAATAATCAGGGCTTCGGTCGCCATAATGCTGGTGCTGCGAACAAAGGTGGTCGCGACAGGTAGAATAACCCCCGGGGCGATAGTCGCGCTTATGTACGGCAACGCGCTCGCCTTTAACATATATGTAAACCATTGAACGGGTATATACAATACGGGCCTTTTGCCCGATGTGTGCATACGGAACGCTATAGTAATGCTTATCGCAACCAAGAAAGATGTGATTGTTCTTGGCTACTTTCAACTCTTTATAGCTCTTTACTTCGAAGCATTCAGCAGGCAAGGGTTTTAAAGTGTGTTTCTCATCGGATAAAAACTTTTCTTCCCGACAGTAATTTTTTTGTTGCATCCGTGTTTGGTTATGCTCCAGCATCTTTTGAGCAAAGGCTTTGTTAAGTGATTGCAGATCGAAAAACTGGATGTTTCGCAGTTTGGCATAAACACGGCTATAAACCAGTTGTACATGGTTTTCAACAAGGGCTTTATCCTGTGGCTTCCGAACCCGGGCAGGGCTTATAACTGCTTGATAGTGGTTGGCAAAATCTTCCAGCGCAGTGTTCACGTCCGGATCGTAGCGGTCGGCCTTGACTATGGCCGACTTCAGATTGTCGCATACAATGGCTTGTGGAACACCACCCAAATGAAGAAGACAGCATTCCAATGCATACAGAAAATCATAAATCCCCTGGCTTGGAACTGCCATGGCAAAACCATAATCGGAGTATGGCAAACAAGCCACAAAAACCTGGCACTGTATTACTTCTCCTGTTTGTTGGTCGATATACGGGTATGTTTTGCCTGCAAAGTCGATAAAGAGCTTATCGCCGGGCAAATGACTGAGCACCATTGATGGTTTTTGTGCCTTGATGTATTGGTTTAGATGATGGCAAAACTGGGTGTAGCCGTAGCCTTTGGGGTTTTCCTTGCGATATTCTTCCCACAAAAGTTGGCGGGTAACACCAGGGCCTTTCAATTCTTTAAGATAGTACCCCAAATCGAGTTTTATCTTTTCGTAACAGTCTTGTTTGTACGATGGTGTGCCTGCAAAGAACCGGGCTTCCAATACAGGGTCATCGAGCTGCATAAGCTCTTCGGTAGATGATTTAAGTGCCGCAACCTTTTTAAGATAGGTTTTTACCGTGTTTTTACTCATACCCAACTCGCGAGCTATGGACTTGATGCTATGCTTTTGTTGGTGTAAAAGAATCAGTTGTTTGATTTGTCCCATACGTTTTGGTTTTCCTGCCATATTGTTCAATGTGTTTATGGTTCATAAAACCATAAAGTAACCAAAACTGCAAGTAGGGGTCAATATAGTCCGAAATAAGTTCGGGATTGGCTTCCCGGGGGTCAACATCCGCCGAAATGGCAGTAAAAAATTAATCAAAAATCGATGTTTTCAAGCTCCGAAATGGGGTCAGCTTAGTCCGAAATATCCAACTGATAATTGTTTGTTACAACCAAAACAACGAAATACAACTTTTGGGGGTATGATATCCTTATCATTTAATAAGGATAAATTCCCTTTAACATCGCTAAACATTTTCGTATTACAAGAAGGACAAACAAACCTTATATTTTTGTTTAACGGTATTCGTAATTTTTTTGAGCACTTTAAACATTCAACTGTTTTCATTCTATTCGAATAAGTTTTTACAAAAAGGATAAATTATCATTAATCATGTTACATTTGTTCTTTAATTGTTATAGGACCATCGACAACCGTATTAGGAAAACTCCTAATCTTACATTTTCTTAAATATCCCCTACTCTATTATTCGACTTTTCGGGTTCCGTCTCATATTCATAAATAATAC
>RZYP01000199.1 GCA_009930275.1 Negativicutes bacterium | reverse complement strand
ACTGTTGTACATTTCCGTTTCTTCAACACTTGGGTCTGTCCAGATGTCGCGATATTCGTGACTGTTGATGAACTTGTCTATCAACTCGCCCATAGAAACCACGTGGGTGGTAAAGCCGAAATATTCAGCCTTTGGATACAGGAAGGTTTCGAGTAGATTACGCACAACAAACACCTCCTCAGGCTGGTAGACCATATAGGCGATGGGGCTGTTACCTGTGGGAGACAGTTTGCCGGGCTTATGCAAGTAAAGCAAAGCCTTTTCTATTTTTTCTTCATAATGTTTCATTGATAAACTCCTCCATTGATTGATAATTCCACGATATAGTCATTAGCTCACCAGAACATTGTGCTATGTAACCACCTTTTATAGAAAGTTCCATAATATGCTGCTGCACTTTGTATTTGTCCAAACCAAACAATTGCCAATCTCCGTGATTCCATATTGCCAAATCCGACAGACCGGCAAAATGGAGCTCGTGCATTAAGTAGAGCACGGTAAAATCGGCAATCTCGTAGGGCAGAATTTCGCTACGTTTGCTGATGAAGTCGAAATCAACCAGGACTGCTTTTACATAGCTGGAACTGCGTTTTTGAATGGACTCGCCCCATTGAGCCTGGCCACTTTCAACGATCTGTTTGATATAGTTTTGTATGTTGTCTGCGGGGATCCGTGCAATATTACTTTCACGAAACGTATTCAGATGTTTAGTTACATAATCATACATCACAGCGTTTTCACGGGCACAATAGAGCATCAGCAATTGTTTGAATTGCGGAAGCATCAGGCCCCTACCGCGGATAGTCTTCAGCCAGAAGGCGACCTTTGGGTTTCGTTTGAGGTAACGTGGATAGAACACCAATTTAACAATGTCCATACTTCGCTTATCGGTACTTTTGCTCAGAGAATTATGTTCACGCACGTACGTCGCAAGGGATTCCTTCGTAGTATTCTCTTCACAAATAGATAGTAATTGCAACGTTTCTTCAATGAGTCCGCATCCTTTTCCTAATTGTATGGTGTATTTCGTATTTCTCATCAATCAAAAAATGGGAAGGATTTAACATTGTTTTGAAACGAATATCTGTAGTGTGAAGCACAAAGTCGGAGGATGGTATCAATCTCGTTTGGCGAAAACATGCCAATATTTACTGGTAGAAGACCATGATTGGTGACAATCGTATCCATGCTCTTTAGATAATCATCCTCATCATCTGCAAGAAATGTCCGGTCAATATTCTCTTTCTTGAGGTAATCCAAAACTTCCTTTTCTGCTTGGACCGGCATTTTGAACAGTGAATACACTCCACCGGAAAACATGTTGTGCTCTTTGCGCATGAACTCCAAGATCAAATTGTAATAGGCCATTTGACCTGACCTGGGGAATAAGTAGTTCATCATATCTGATGCGCCTGCTTTATCGATATCGCTCCAAAAGCCGGCTTTGATGCCAGCTTTATAGACAGACATGCGCATTCTCAATATGTCTTTTATATTTTGTTGTGTCATACTTTATCTGTTCTGAATAATGATCACATTTTCGTTTTTTGAAGATGTGCTGGAATTAAGGAGATCTTTCACGTCAACTTCCAATACTTCTGCAATTCTCAAAAGCATTTCGAGTGTGGGTTGTGCGGTGTTGGTACACCATTTGGAAACAGTGGCCTGATCTTTGTTAAGCTTTTCTGCAAGCCACTTATTCGTGCGTTTCTTTTCTGCAAGCACAACCTTTAAACGATTGATGTCTTTATTTGGTGGCATAATTCAAATTTGATTTTGTCTTTCAAATCCAAAAATAATCAAATTATTCAATGATAACGTCAATTTATGAAATTATCTTGAATATAATTTGCGAATTAATCAAATTGATTGTTGAAAAACATTCATTTTTTTCACTTAAGAAATTAAGTTTTAATTGAGTGTCATTTTCACTATTGTCCCGTTAAATTAATATTTATAGTTGGTAAGTATTTTATATTTAACAATATGCGTCCTGAATTTCTTGCACTTTTAATCTGCATGGCTCAATATGCAGACAAAAATACTCTCTGAACAATGGAGCTTGTTTTGGAGAGAAAATTTTCTTAGGACATATGTGGAACGGGATATTCCACAACCCGGATTTCAAATTCCCGCATTGCAACTTCATGGCCTGCTGACTATGTGTGCGCACATTCAAGGGCAACTTTTCAATTCATCCAAGTTGGGCGAATCGCTGGGCGTTACCTATCAAACGATTCGCCGGTATATCGACCTGATGGAACAGACCTTTATTATCCGTTCGCTACCACCATTTGAAAAGAATAACAAGAAACGTCTGGTTAAATCACCCAAAATATTCGTGAGAGACAGCGGGCTTTTACATAGCCTGCTTCAAGTGGATGATTTCAATTCACTGATGGGTAACCCTGTTTTCGGATCATCTTGGGAAGGGTTTGTAATTGAAAACATCATTTCTTCGCTGAAAGATAGTAAATTTTCTTTTTATCGCAGTGCTACAGGGGATGAGTTGGACTTGCTGATTGAGAGGGGGCCCCGACTGATAGCGGTAGAATGTAAAGCTTCATCGGCACCACAGGTGACTAAAGGCTTTTGGAGTGCTATAGAAACCATAAAACCGGATAAAACATATATTGTTTCTCCCGTATCAGCATCTTATCCATTTAAAAATGATGTGGAAGTTTGCGGGTTGAGTGATTTTTTGAAAAATGTTGAACTATAACACTGCTCTTCAGCGCATCCGGGAGAAATTGCTCGAACAGTCCAGGATATTTGTCTAGTATCGCCGGTCGCGCATGGTTTGTGTAGCTCCCTGCGTCTGCTGTGTTCTTTTTTTAGAGCGGCTTCCGCTGCTTTTTTGTGTCTGAGGTCGTGGGTTCGTCATGCCTGATACTCCCTGCTCAAGGGTTCTTTGAAAGTCGACCAGCTCCTTTTCGATCCGTTCCTGTTCCGCTTTCATCTCTTCCGGTGTGGAGGTGTATTGCGCGATGGAGCGGTTACCGGGACTGCCGGTTTTGTAGATCTCGCCCTGATAGCTGCGTTTACGGAAAAAGTCGTCCATGCTCTCGTCCATGCTGTTGTTGAGG
>RZYP01000198.1 GCA_009930275.1 Negativicutes bacterium | reverse complement strand
AGGAAAAGCTGGCACATCAAATGTAACTCAAGAAGTTGCATTGATAAACCAGCTTTTTTATATTGCGTAAAATTTTGATGTTAAAGAGATGGTTCTGCTTATTTACATTTCTTTAGATTTTTTGTAACATAACATTACTTTCAGGTGATGTTTGGGTAGCTGTAGCCTAATGAATTAAATCTTATCAATAATTAATTCAATTGATCCATCTTCTAACGAATTTAGGTCGTCATAATGCAAATGCCCTTCCGTTGGAAATTCAGCCAATGTGAGTAAGTGTTTTGCTAACGATATCAACCCTTCTTTGTTAGCTGATATTTTAATTGTATTGCTATTAGCATCCGTACTTATTTCAAACCCATCCTCCCATGAATACTCCATACCTTTGTTTGGATCATATTCAGGTATTTTAATTGATATTCTCTTCATGATGCCTCCTATTTTAAATAAATATACAAATTTTCAATTACTTTCATTTTACCTGGTTTACTTAGGTTTGGTGCAAGTGTTTCAAAATTCATATGCGCTCCTCCTCCATGTTGACCAAGTATGTCAGAATCTCCCATTCTTACAACTTTTGTACCATCAGCAGACATATATCTGCCATTTTCAAGATCTTTATAACCTTTTCCTAAAAAGTCTTCGGCGGCATCTAAGGCACTATTTGTCTCAAGCTTCATACCGTTGACTAATTTATCGCCTTGTTTCCATACCTGTTCGGCAACTTCGCTCCCACCCTTGACATACACTCCAACTGCTTATGTTGAAGCGGGCGGTGGCTGTTCTCTAAAAAAAGTAGGTGCTTTTCAGCACTTTGTTCTTCTAAAAATCACTACTGCCTACATTTTACCATGTTCTACTATTTTCGAGTACCATTATTCCGCTACTTCACCCGTTTCAAGGCTTGGTAGCCGATACTCAGTTTTATTTTTCAGCATGCCATAGATGATGTTAACCAGTCTTCTGGCTATGCTAACTAAGACCAGCTTGGCGTTTTTACCTTCTGTCAGTTTGCGGTCGTAGTAGTCTCTGAATATAGGGTTTCTTGGCTTGCCTTTGGTTGAAACTTGAATCATTTGGATCGCAAGAAAGTAAAGGGTCGCTTGAAGTCTGCGATTACCTTGTTTGGATGCTTTATCTTTCCCCTTACCAGCCGATGACAGATTAATTGGGGCTATGCCTGCGAACTGTGCCAGCTTTGCAGGGTTTGGAAAGCGATTCACATCGCCAATTT
Organism: Negativicutes bacterium; assembly: GCA_009930275.1. The sequence goes on along the minus strand of RZYP01000198.1, from coordinate 1,873 downwards.
CGGACATGATTTTAACTGCTGTGGTAATGTTCAAACCGGGCATGGTGGCTAAAGTACAGCCAAGGTCGTGATAGAGTTTCTCTAATTCGCTGTCTACAGCTTTTAACTGCTCATCGTAATGCTGAAGGTCTTTTACCAGCCCCTTCGTGATCACATCTCGATAGTCTTGGTATTCCTTTGCCTTGGTATTCCTTTGCCTTGGTATGGTCACGCCTCACTGCATCAAGAATAATCTTGCAGCGTCTAACAGAAAAACTGTTGTGACCAACGTCTTTCACCTCTTCTGCAAGGCTTTCGGGAGTTTTACCTCTGAGATATTTCTCAGACGGGTAGTGTTCCCAAAAGAACAAGGCTGTTTTTCGGCTGATGTCCTCGAAGAACTGCTTGTAGCTTGGATAAGCAATACAGAGCTGTTCGTGGAGTTGGTTTTTCAGTCTGATCCGTTGCGTCATAATGTTATCTCTTCGATTAACCATTTGAGATAATGACCAGTAGGCATCGTTTGGACAGGCATCTGGCAGTGTATACAGCATGTTAATGGTGGCAAGGGCGATGGCTTCTGCATCATCACTGTCACTTTTTTTATACATGGCTCTGCACTTGGCTTGTCTGTGAGCAAGGGATGTGTTCACATCCTTGACCATCAAACCTTTGCCTATTAGCCAGACTGCTAGCCCTCGACCGTAGCCGTAGGCATTCTCCAGCCCATAGACTGGTTCTTTGTTTTCAGTACAGAATTTGTTCACTTTTCTCACCAACTTTGGAAATTCAGCTGAGGTATTGGCGAAGGTAATCTCGCCGAGTTTAGTGTTCCAGCAGTCTAAAATGACTGCAGTGTGGGATTCTTTATGTAGGTCTATGCCCACATAAATCAGGTCTTCTTTACGCTTATTCATTTGCATTTTCCTCCTGTTTGGCAACCGAACTACAACCTCAACTGATAAGTCTCTCTCCTGGAATTACATCCTCTGACAACCAAGGGGACAAGGGTGGGTAAGTATTATTGGGTCTAGGAGAACCAGTCTCCGTAGCAAGAATACACCCTGTCAGAAACAGGTAACTTCTGGAAATAGACTTAACTATCTCGAAGTCGTGTGTGTTCTACATTTCCGTTTCACGGAAACGGCTTACGCCGCCCTTGTTCATCGGGTGTACAGATGTTAACTCTGGTTCAGCTCGATTACAAGTCAAACTTTGAGGAAAATATTGAAAACACTATGATTCAAAAAATAATAACAGCAGAGAAAGAAAAGTATTTAAAACCTTTTTCTTATCTGCTGTTGATTGTGTTTTTAGATTCTATTCTGGTCAGTCCAGCGGAATCTGCGTCCCCCCTTAAACCCCCAGTTGCGTCCCAGTTTACCACAGTCAAAAAGAGTCGTCAAGGGTGGGTTCACCATGAACCGAGGGGGTGCAGGGATGACATTTAGTCTAGCTGATCAAGGTCAGAACTTTTAGCTGAGAAGTAATGCTGTTTTTAAAGTTAAACCATTGGCATCACTAGGCTAAGAGATTATTTTACCTTCGTGTGCCCCACGTTCGCCCTGTGTCGCATTTTATAGTCCCCAGTCGAGCAAAGATGCCATTGAGGATTATCAAAGCCGAATTTGGGGCTTTGTGACCGATTGTTTTGTGAGCAGCCATTCAACCTGATAGCAACTAAAGCATTGCCGCTACTGGCTTAGGTGTTTACTTGCCCATCTGCCGCACACGTTCGCCCCGTGTGGCGTTTTCTCATCCCAAGTGGATTAAAGATCCCACTAGCGATGAGAACCGCCTGTTTGGGGCGAATTTGGCGAGCGTTCCACTTCGCCTTTTTAGGTCAAAACCACCGCCTGCTCTGAATATTATTATGGTGCAGGATAAAGGGACG
>RZYP01000197.1 GCA_009930275.1 Negativicutes bacterium | reverse complement strand
GGATTATTGATTACAAGAGGCATTATTCTGTTTACGTGAGGGCTTATTCTCCTTGCCAACTGCGCTATTGCATTGCTTTCAAAGCTCTTCTCACTTTCAAGCAAGGACGAGGCTGCCACCGAATCCCACACCACGAGCATAGGTGTTTTTGATTCACGTATGGTATATACTTCGTTCAAGACTAGGTACACCTTTTTGAACAGCTCATCAATGTTTTTAGGCTCGTCATACATCAGAGTGTTTGGGTCTACATCACACCTTTCAGCTTGTGAAATATCAAACGCACCTTCAGTATCAAGCAGGTAAGGGATGGCCCCTGCTTTTTGCGCTCTTGAAATAGCGGAGTAACCTATTGTGGATTTTCCGGAACTTTCCAGTCCGAAAAGCTCAACCATTCTACCATATGGTAGACCATTTTTTATATTTCCGGAAATAATGTAGTTTAGACCAGGCAGACCTGTATCAAAGAAACCTACTGGCTTATCAATTTCACTGAACATTTGTATTCCTTTCATACCTTTAATAGCATCAAATGTCATCGGTGACCTCCTATCGTGGACAGCAAAAGAAGCATACCTGTTTCTGCTTCAACAAACACAAGTTTTGGTGTTGCTGAATACACATTATACCATTGTACATTATCAAAAGATTCCAGTGGAATCCAACAACTCTTCGGGTTAGCTACTGTAACTACACCATCGTTCATTGGTATAGTTCTGAAGTTGAGTGGTAGAAGCGGGGTTTGGATGACACTCGCCAAGTACTTTACCTGATTGGATAACGGTCCGGGCCAACATCCATCTGCTATCATATTAGCTGCATTCGAGGATAGATTACCTTTGTAGTGTGGGGAATCAAAGTACTTCGCTAAGTCAGCATTCATATTTCGTCTTTTATTACGTATCCCATACATTGCGGTAAAGTGTGAAATTGGCATTTTATCTATTTTGTTTGGATCAAATGTGGGTATATACAACTTCATTTTACCATCATGCTGTATCAGCATCATTTGTACAAAATGACTTATTCTACAAAACGCTAGTCCTAAATTCTTTGTAACCCCGTCACAAAAATACATTCGTGTATTTTTATAATCAATAAACTTCCAAATAGGCCACCGGCCTTCTCCATACACCTCTCGAAACATACGTGCTCTGTTTGCTTCTGTTAATAGTATGAATTGTGTATTAGTATGCTCACCAGAGTATTCAACTTCATCCAACTTGTTTACGAGAAGCTCACCTAAACCTGTGGCGTAATACACTAAACCAGACACCGCATCAGAGTAGCCTTGTGTGTGGATGGAGTACTCAATCCATTCCGGTGGGCACACCCTTACACCTAATATCGCCGGATTACCAGCATGGTATGTTTGAATAGTGTTTAGAAAGTATGAGCTATCAATTAAGTCGATGTTCTTTTCAGTGTACGGGGTAGCAGCCAGAAAGTTAGTGGTTGGGTGCATCGGCATTCCTTCAAAGCCACCGGAAGGACTTGAATGTGCTTTTTCAATAAACACTGATTGTGGTTCCGAGGCTCCCTGTAGAAAGATTTGAGTATCATAATAGGGAAGGCTGCTAACCTCCACAGCCTTCCCTTCCAATGATTCCACAGGCTCAAATCCATTCCTGGTAAAGAGTTTTGAGCCAGATGGTATAAGCATTAGCTATTCAGAGCGTCGCTAAAGCTATTAAGCTGCTCTCTTACAGAGGTGCCGAATTCCTCGTCATCTTCCACAGTAGGCATATCTGTAACAGAACCTTCAAGGTCGGAAAGGGCCTTGACCTGATCCTCCTCTGTAGGCATACCCATTACCTCAAGGATGGAGGGAACGCCTTCGATCTTAGACTTCCACGGGTCTTTGGAAATATCCATAACACCTGTGGAGGGCAGAACAGTGTAGACGTAACGAAGCCCTCCGTCTTTCTTTCGGCTCACATTTATGAAGTGCCCTTCATCGTAGCTATACAGGTCAACGTAGTCGTCTTCCATCGTGCAGACTTCTGTAATCATTGTCATTACTGTCTTCGGGATAGCTACCACCATAGGCTCCGGTCTCCACTCGTTATCCTTTGGGCCTTTGACAAACCCCCACTGAAGGAAGGAAAGATTGGGTTTGCTTTCCTTAGCTAGACGAACCATCTCAGCATTGTCACTGTTATAAAAGTCTGCAATCTTGGAGCATAGGGGGCACGGTCTATTTGCTATGTTTGGGGTACGCTGCGTACAAAGAATACTGTATTTCTTACCATCAGTACCAGTAAGCCAGTGCTGGTAGGTAGGATAGAACGGGGACGGGTTCTTTTCATTCGGGGATACAAACAGACGGATTTTAGAGGTACCATCGCCTACCTTAAAGAACCTGTTACCAGATGTAACATTAGCGGACTCCACAAACGCATTAAGCTGATCCTTTGTAAACCCCTTGAATTCCAGCTTCATTCAATCAATCTCCTCTCTAATTTATGTACTTCTTCGAAAAACTCTCTTTAAGCGCAGCCAAAGCATCCGCTGGTTGCGGAACATGTGTTCCAGATTGTATTCCTTGGTATGCTTCTTCTCTCATACTAGCGGACAAGTTAATAAGCATATCCTTACGGATACTAAGAGCTTGAATAGCTAGTTTAAGAGCCGACTCTTCCTCGGATGCTTTAAGGTAATCTTCCTTCGAGTTTACATACTCCGGATGTGAGGTAGCCAACATATCAAGACGAGCCTCAGTAACCTTTGTGTCTGCGTCTCTGCGCAGAGCTTCCCTGACGATTGCATACACCTTATCAGACTGCCATTTCATTTCCTCCTTTTTGGCGGAAGCTGAAGCATACATCTGCGCGTATTTCAGGAATAGATCAGCATGTGTAGCTAGTGCCCTGTGGCAATCATTTATAGCCACCTCTTTTTTTAGCGTATCCCAATTAAGCACTGTGCAAAACCTCCTTCATTTCATCAGCCAGAGTAGTAAGCTGGGACTCAAGGCATTTGAATGCGTACTCTTTCAAGTCTTCATGCGGCCCGTCTCCTTCAACAGAGATGGAAGTCGCCATATTTGAATATGGAATACCTGGAATGGGCATCTTTACTTCAAAAGTTATAATGTGCTTCATATCGCCAT
>RZYP01000196.1 GCA_009930275.1 Negativicutes bacterium | reverse complement strand
CATTTTAGAGATATGATTTACCTTCAAAGTGCCGGTCTTGATCTACCCTACGTAACATTGGGATAGCTGATGACCCACACTAAATGACGAATGGCCAAATAACTGCGCGGTCACGGGAATCCATTTCAAAGTTAAACAGGATTTTTAAATCATTTAGTATTGCATTATTGATATAGTTGGCCTCATCAATAATAATAACAGGTGTTTTACGTTTTTCCAAAGAAAGTCTTGTCAGTTCCTCTTGGATTAAGCGAAAGTTATCCGGCTTTCTAAAAGCAGGAGAGGCTCCAAGTTCCTGTGCAAGATTACGATAAAAATCATTTGTTGTAAGAGTGGATAAGCTGGAATATACCACTTTGTATAGGGAAGGATTCAGCTTAGCGGCCCAGTTTCTGATAGCCGTAGTTTTCCCTCTGCCGGCACTGCCGGTAAGAAGACCAAAGCCTTTTGTTTTAGCAAGGTAGTCCAGTCGAAAGACGATTTCTTTGTATTCGGAAGTGTCCACCAAGATCTCTTTGGAATTTTTTAGAAATGGATTGAATTCCAGACCGAAACGTGTAAAGTAATCCATAATTATTCTTCTCCTTTGCATAGATGTAGTTTTTCTCTTTTGACAAAAGCATTGTCATGCTTATTTAATAACCGAATGGGTGTAAGAGTACCATCGGCTTCTACAATAAAAATATTTTCAAGAGATGGGCTGTAGCGTAACCGAATTCGTTGTTTTGAAAAACGACAGTCAACCTCGTATTCGATTTGGTCAATGACAATCACACTGTCAGAAGAAACCCGGCGTTCGATTTCAAGTAGAAAGCTGTTTTCAATATCCTGCTCAGAAAGTCTTTTGATACGTTCTGGTTCTAAGAAAAAGCGATCCTGTGGGGATTTTCCATGTAAGGATGAATGAACGGTTTGATTATATCTTGCAACGTAAGCAAAGAGGTTACCACGAAGTTCTTCTAAAGAATGAAAGTCCCTAATATCCAGCGTTGCCATCCATTGATCCTTCATGGTACGAAACCAACGTTCGATTTTTGCCTTTTGAGTGGGTGAATAGGGCTGATCATAATGAATCACAGAACCTATGCGTGCAGCAAGCAATTCCATCTGCTTGTTTTTGTAGGAACTGCCATTATCAAAGTTGAACATTCCGGGTTTCCCATACTTGGCAACCGCCGATTTCATAACCGACATTAGATTTATAAAGTTGTCGTTAAAAAAGATATCAATACCTACAATAAATCGGCTGGCGTCATCAATGAGTGCAATGATATACACTTTGTGTTTTTTGCCATCCAACGTTTTAAGGTAGGGGCCGACACTGGAATCCCCGCACCATACTTCGTTGATATGGGGACGCTCATATCGTCTCATATCCTGATTCGTGGTAGTTTTAGCTTGAGAAATAAACAGATTCACATATCGGTTTACTGTAGATTCTGAAACCTGTCCTTTTGTAATACTTCCACTGTCTCGAAGTTGTCTGTAAATAGAGGAAGAAGACATTCTTGGGTAATGGGTCTTAAGATATTTGATTTGTTCCTGCAGTTCATGATCCAACTTTCTTGGCTGACCGTGATCGGCTCTGGAAGCGGGGAGAAGGGAATTAAATCCGAGTTTTTGATACTTGCGGTACCACTTTTCAATGGTATTGGGAGCATAGTGTTTCACCTGTCCATCAGGATGAAGAATTCCCTTATCTGAAATCGCACGAAAATAAGCATCCAGAGAAACATAATCATTTCCGGTGCCAGATATTAATGGGGATATGGCCGAATAGCGCATAAGTGCAATGTTTTGCATTTTTTCCTGGTTCATAGAGGATCTCCTAAGTGTTTTTTCTTTAGTATAAAGAGAAAAGTAAGAGACCTCGTGTTAGGTTATGTGGTATTTAGAAAAAGAATATTTGGAGTATTTTTAATCTGCATAAACTGGCGATGATAAAATAAAAAGCAAGAAGTGGAAAGCTTTTTGGAAAGCTTTATCCCAAAGGCAAGTAGTCTCTGTTTCCAATGCTTTTTGTAAGAAGATAGGATGTAATGAAGATTACTTTCATCAATCGAAGGGGTACGTTCCATAACTTCTACTGCAAGTCTACCTTCTTCGTAGGCAGTAATAACAGCAGTATGGTCTTGTAAGGATATTTGTGAATAAGGAACCATAGAAGACAAAAGAAGTGCATGGGTGCGACCACAATAGGAACATCGTACCCGACAGATACGAAAGGTGAGTTTTTCATCTGAAATTTTCATACTGCGATTGTAGTAACCGTGAACAGATAAGCATCCAGAAAGGCTACAGGTGCAAGTGAGACGGTGAAATTGGAGATTGATAATTAATTTATTATAAAAATTTGGTGTAAGGGGATTGCTTTCTTCTACAAATAAAGTTATCATTATCTTGTTTGGTGGCTATGAGAAATCATAGTCATTAGGTGGAAGCGGGATATCAAACTTTGGTCAGGGAGATACCTGCTTCTTTTATTATTAGTAACTTAGCTATGATAACACAAGAAGGCACAGGATAAAACAATCTGACGCATTATGCACCAGAATATTTTAGTCGGTACCTTCTTTTAGTTTGAAGAAAAATAATATGATTAGGGGCAGGTAATTTGACGAATAACAATAATTTAGATACGAATTCTTTCAAAGACAATCATGCTCCGGTATGGAACACAAAGAGAAATCATATGGGATGGAAGGCATATCTTGGTGATTTGTGGGAACTTGGGGAAAAGGTATCTCCGTATGCCGCGGCGGCAAGACAAACGGATTATACGAATCTTCCCCCGGCATATACTTTTGTTGGCGATATTGAGCCATTTTATTGTGAAACACTTACCTATATTGAGAATCTGAAAAAAGCCGGGGTGGAAGCAAGTGTAGATGTCTATCCAAATTGTTTTCATGCATTTGATATGCTTCTTCCGTTTAAGAAGGTAAGTAAACAGGCGATTGCGGAGTTTGAAAGACAGTATTTGGAAGCATGTGAGAAATACTATGCAGAACAAGACAAATAGACTTTGCAAGTCTGATAAGCATGAAAAGGAGAATGCCTATGAACAGAAAAATAAGTTTAAAAAAATATTTGTATAAGAACAAAACAACTATT